>DAOWOG010000211.1 GCA_030642185.1 Helicobacteraceae bacterium
AGAGAGAAACACATACTCTGCGTTGGTACTTCTCACCTTAGCTACGGCTAGGCTTTCATAGTACCGCCTTGATTATGAATTTCTCTCTATCGCTGAGACTAACTAGGGTTTTTAGAGGTGCCCTTAATTTATTCTTGGAGTACCCTATGACAGAGTGTGATGTATTAATTATTGGTGGCGGTCCGGCAGGTTCTATTGCAGCAGCTAAACTTGTTCAGGCCGGACATCATGTTGAAGTGATCGAAAAAATCAAATTTCCGCGTTTTGTCATTGGGGAATCGTTACTGCCTGAATGTAATCAGCTCCTTGAAGATGCCAATATGCTTGACAAGGTCATTGAAGCTGATTTCCAATTTAAAGGCGGCGTCGCTTTTCAAAATGATATGGATGATATCCGTGTCGTAGATTTTAAACAAAATCTCGGACAAAAATGGAACAGTTCATTTCAGGTACGCCGTGAAGTTTTTGACAAAATTCTGCTCGATGATGCTGAGGAAAAAGGGGCTAAGGTCACTTATGAATCCGAAGTTGTCGCTTATAATGAAGAGACGAATATAGCCGCTGTCAAGCATAAAGACGGAAGTACAGAGATGTTTCATGCCAAAAAAGTGATCGATGCTTCAGGTTATGGCCATGTACTTCCCCGTCTTCTTGATCTTGTCGCCGATTCCGATCTGGAAATGCGGGATGCCATCTTTTGCCGTATGACCGGAGACATCCGTCCTGATGACGGTACAGACGGTTTTATCTATGTATACATTGTTGGCGACAATGATGCATGGATCTGGAACATTCCGTTTAATGACGGGGTCACTTCAGTCGGCATCGTCTGTACAGATGAATACTACAAATCCTATAACATGGATCAGACCGATTTTTTCAATCATATCATTGGCAGCAACAAGTTTTCAGCTGCACGTTACGCCAATGCTACAAAGATCAATGAGGTCGGTTTTATCGGCGGTTACTCATCCAATGTCACAAAAATGTTTGGCGAAAACTTTGTCCTGGTCGGCAATGCCACAGAATTTCTGGATCCGGTTTTTTCATCAGGAGTAACACTTGCACTGGAGTCCGGTGCCAAAGCAGCTGAGCTGACTGCTAAAGAACTTAGCGGTGAAAATGTTGACTGGCAAAAAGAGTACCAGGACTATATGATGGTCGGCGTTGATGTCTTCAGGGAGTATGTCAATGCCTGGTATGACGGGCGTCTGCAGGAAATTCTCTTTAGTAAAGAGGAAGAGGGTTCCGATAAAATCACCCAAAAGATCGTCTCCGTGCTGAGCGGCTATGTCTGGGATGAAGACAATATGTTTGTCACCTCACCGACTGCCGCCGTCAACGCGACATACAGAGCACTAACCGGTAAAGAGGTCTAAAACAGATATGGCCCAATACCGCGGCAGCCCGCTGGGTATCAAACTGATTATTACCTTGTATAAGCGGTTTGGATACTCCGGGATAAAGTGGCTTGTCTGGATTGTAGCCTTCTTTTATGCCCTCGTATCACGTAAAAAACGCCATGAACTTAACTCCTATTATAAAGCAGTCGGACTTCCGGCAACGTATGGCACCTATTTTCGTCACGTTCATGCCTTCTCTCTCAATATTTTTGACCGTTTTGTGGCTAATGAGTCGATGCAGGAGAAGCTTAATATTACACGTATCAATGTTGAAGCTTTTCAAAAACTTCATATCAGCGGCGGGATACTGGCCCTTTCTCATCACGGGAACTGGGCCCAAAGCTTTAAAATCTTTCAAACCTATGACATCAAACTGAATATTATCGGGGATGAAGCGATCGATGAGGGTATCCAAAAGCTTGAAACACAGGGTGATGGAAACAGGCGTATTAACATTATCAGTATGAAAAACGGCATGCAGGCGATGCTGGACATCGCCCGTGCAATCAACAACAAAGAGATCATCATTATCATGGTTGATCGTATCCGCCAGGACAATAAAACGGTTGAAGTGGACTTTCTTGGCAGAAGAACCCTCTTAAACAGTGGTGCTTTTGAGATAGCACGTATGCGAAGTACTCCGATACTCGGTTGTGATATCGTACGTGATGGAGATGAAAAACTTAAAGTGCAGTTTTCAGATATTATCACCTCAAAGCAAACTGACAAAGCAAAGATCATTCCCGATCTTGCACAGCAATACGCAGACTTTTTAGATCAGGTTGTTCGTGACTATCCATTGCAATGGTTTAATTTTTATGAGTTTTGGGAGAAGGAGAGGAACGAGACGCGGTAACAACCGCCTCTCGATTTAAGTGTAAATGAAACTATTTAAGCGGCTGCCCGTTTAAAGATTTCACTTTGTTGTTTTCAAAGTTAACATTTTTGGAGACCCATCGGTTACGCCAGTATCGCCATGTATCATATTTCAGACTTGGTGTTTCATGTCTTGGCGGATAACCGCGTGCAACGATCAGTGCTTCTTTACTGATTCCCTTTTTATAAAAGCCCACGAAATCCTTGATGAACGACTGTTCATCTTTGCTGAATTTACTCACATTGACTTTACCGGCACCAAAATACTGTGCAGATAGTTCCACTGTACTCATTTGTGTATGCTTTTCTACATTATCAAGCGATAGTTTCACACCTGGAAAGCGGGTGTCTTCAAATACAACGTTTTTTGAACTCATTGAAATGATCTTCACTTCGGTATTGACTGGAATCTTTCTTCCTACAGAGTAGTTGGTAGCGTGAATATGTCCTTTTTCTTCCCACATATTAAATTGGGTATAGACTTTCCCGCTCAAGTTTTTAGGCACAGCAACTTCTGTTGCCCCACATCCTGTAAAACTGACAAATGCAATCAATGCAATTGCCAACAAAGTCAGCTGTTTCATCCAATTGTTCATACGAACTCCTTGTTTCTTTACTATTAATGTTAATTTATAACGAAAGGTATCTTTGACAGTGATGAAAGAAGAAAGTAATTCTAATTAAATACGTTTCCATGTTACTCTGAAATCAGAAAGTGTGCCCGATTTAGAATCGACAATCTTGATTCTTTCTCCCCTTTTCGTCTCACTGATCACATAAGAAATCTGCATTTTCGGCAGTATCGGTTTCATAAATTTCGCATTACTGATGGTATCAATCTCTTTTTTTAATATGTCCGCGATAATATCAAGCTGTAAAAAACCCGGAAGCAGAGGATTGTTTTCGAAATGAGCCTTGAATACAGGATGGAAAGCATCGCTTAATTCAATGTCAATCTGTGTATCACTCTGATTGACAATGTGATAGAGTCCGTCAAGCAATATATTCGCCATTAAACTATTCCTCCCTCTTTCTCAAGTACGGCACTGAACTGCCCGTCGGCAATAAGCAGTTCACCGTCATACACCGAAAACTCCATAAGAAAAAAATTTTCCAGATTGCTTACATAGCTGCTGGTCACTTCAAAGCGCTCTTTCTCTGTTTGATGATGCCACGCAGCCTTGATACTGAGCAGCATACCCCCTGCCTCAACCGGGACACCTGCGGAAAGTTTTTGTTCCGTCAATTTGGCAAAAATCGACGTCTGTGCACCGGCTTCTGCCATCATACTCAATGTCGGAGAAAAGGGGAAGTGAACAACTGTTCTGGCATCCAGTTCATTACTGACAAGCACTTTTTCAACGAAGCGTACAGGCGGTTGGTATCTCTCATACTGCTCCACTATAACACTCCATGTTCACTAATGTATTCTGCCAGCTTTTTGATCGAGACAAAAGCTGTTTCAGATTCTGCCATATTATCAAAGACGATCTCATATTCATTATCCAGAAAAATTGTCAACTCAATGGCATCCACAGAGTCAAGCCCCAGTCCCTCATGAAACAGCGCCGCGTCATCACTTAAATCTTTGGCACTGACACCTTCTAAATAAAAAAGCGCTATCAATTGCGATTTCAAGGTCTCAATATCTAACAAATCATCT
>DAOWOG010000152.1 GCA_030642185.1 Helicobacteraceae bacterium
TATTAAAAATGACGGCCTTTAAAGGTGCCGATGAGCCTTTTGTAATGGAGATGCCGCGTTATCGTCTGCCGTCAATGAAATTGATCTGGCATACGGTGACGATCAAGACATGGATGTATCTGAAAAAAGCAGGTACCTTTATTGCAGCGGCGTCCATGCTGGTCTGGTTTTTAAGTAACTATCCGCATAATAAAGATATCGAAGCTGATTTTGCGGCAAAAATAGAGCAAAGTGTCAGTGCGTCGGAGCAGACTGTACTTAACAATAAGATGTCGGAAGCCCTTTTGGAAGCGAGTTATTTAGGACAGATCGGCAAGTTCATTGAACCTGTTTTTGAACCGATCGGAGCTGACTGGAAGATGGCGGTCGCCCTTCAGACCGGTTTGGCTGCCAAAGAGGTTGTTGTCTCAACACTGGGAGTACTTTACTCGCTTGGAAGTGATGTCGATGAAGAGAGTGGTTCATTAATGTCAGCCATTTCTGCAAATATACCCTTTGCATCAGCAGTTGCATTTATTGTTGTTATAATGATCTATCTGCCGTGTTTGGCAGCATCGATCGTGTTTACCCGTGAAGCCGGTGGAATCAGATATTTCTTCTATCTGCTGGCATTTACATCTGTGTTCGCCTATACGCTGGCATTTATTGCTTATCGAATAACCCTGGCCATTACCTGATATGATGGCCGCTACAGCAGTGTTTAAAGGTCCTCTTAGAGAAATGTCGTTTACTAACTGTTTATGTTTTACGTAGCTTTAAATCAACTTCGATACAATTTTGAATGATTAAAATTTTAATGATTGAAGATGACCTCGAACTTGCAGAGATTCTGACGGAATTTTTGGAACAGTATGATTTCCAGGTTGAAACGGAAGATGATCCATTTAAAGCATTGAGTATTTTAAAACTGAAAGCTTACGATGTCGTTATTTTGGATCTGACGCTGCCGGGAATGGATGGACTTGAGGTGTGCGCAGCCATACGCGAACATCAGAATATTCCTATTATTATCTCTTCTGCACGTTCGGATGTAACCGATAAAATTACGGCACTTGAACTTGGTGCAGATGATTATCTGCCGAAACCGTATGATCCGCGTGAACTTGAAGCAAGGATCTATTCGGTATTACGTCGATATGATGGCAAAGAAGAGGTTGAAGAGGTCAAACCGAGTGACTTCAAACTGGATGAAGCCGCTATGGTAATCACCTATAAAGGCCGTCCTCTTGATTTGACCAATGCCGAATACGGTATTTTGGCATATATGATTAAAAAAGAGGGAATGGTCGTCTCCCGTGAAGATATTATTCATAATGTCAGTGCGATCAATGAAGACTCTTCCAATAAAAGCATTGATGTCATGGTCGGACGTATCCGCAATAAACTCGGAGACAAATCGTTGATCGAATCGGTCCGCGGGATTGGATACAAACTGATTAAATGAGACAAAATGCGGTTTTATTAACCATTCTTTTTGCCTTCACTGTGACACTGGCAAGTGTCACCTACACTTTTATAGAATTCTATAAACTCAACAAAACACAATATTATCACAATATTTTTACAAAGTACTCGGTCATTACCCAAATTTACCGCGAACACATGCTGCGTCATACTTCAGTGACAATGCTTGATGCGAATCTGGCCGTCTACGATTTAACCCCAATCCACGATGAAATCAAGATTAACAATATATTTGAATCAGGGGAGATCCTTAAAAAAGAGGGCTTTGAAACCGTAAGCGAGACCTTTATGCTGCATGATCAGAATTTTATTCAGCAGCAATCCATTCAGGATATTAGAGCAACGATGCTTGAAAGCAAGGGTAAAATCTATTTTTTCATAGAATCATGGAAAAGCCGCGTATTATTGGAAGATGACACGCTTAAGCCTTATGTCGCTTATAATATGTTTGTGGCATACACGACCACCATTGGTATCATTATTATCTCCTATATACTGATTTTGATGCGGATTCATCCGCTTCGGCGTTTACGGGTAAAAATTGCCCGCTTCGGCGGCGGAGATATGCAAACCTCATTTCGTATGAAAGGTTCGGATGAGATTGCCTTGCTGGGTAATGAACTGGAGAACACCCGTTTAAATATCAAGGCTCTGTTGGAATCACGATCGCTCTTTTTGCGTAATATTATGCATGAACTCAAGACACCGATTGCAAAAGGGCGTATCTCTGCAGAGATGGTTGAAAATCCGAAGCATAAAGAGCGTTTTAAAAATATTTTTTTGCGTCTGGAAAGTTTGATCAATGAGTTTGCCCTGATTGAAGAGGTGACGATCGGTTTTAAACACACTGATATAGCTGAATACCGTCTTATAGATCTGGTTGATGAAGCAATTGATCAGGCAATGATTGAGCCGGATCATGTCAGTGTAAAGGTTGACAGCAGCAGCAAGGTCAATGTAGATTTCAAACTTTTCTCAACAGCCATCAAAAATATGATTGATAATGCTATGAAATATTCACCGGATAAAAAGATATCTATCCGTAAATATGCAGATGAGATATGGTTTGAAAGCCACGGGGATAAACTCACGCACCCTTTAACATTCTATGTTGAGCCCTTTACAAAAGAGCACCCTGCCCGAGACAGTTTCGGCCTCGGGCTTTACCTGGTCAACGGTATTTTAAAAGCCCATAATACAATTTTGGCCTATGAGTATGAAAATGGAGTTAACCGGTTTATTTTTGTCCTCAATACCGGGGGAAAATAGGGGATGATTAAGAGAAGCGATGTACTTTTGGAAAGTCCCTGTTCTCCCGTTCGTTTGGATTAGACTGCAGTTGAGGTCTTGTTTTTTTGAAAGTAAAGGCACCGTAAAAAATAATTAATAAAATGATAGAACCGACAATCTCATACCCAATAGCCCAAACGACCATAAATGTTGTCAAATTAAGTGACGAAAAACTCTCAATATTGGTTCTGGCAACAAACAAGAAAAGAAACATTAATCCGGTAAGATAGGGAAGTGCTATGATATAGATGGTGATAAACAGCTTCTCATACCCTTCCGGCAAAAAGACAAATTTTGAAAAGTTGATCGATTGGCTTCCAAAACTGTTGGATTTTTTTGACGTGATATTCCGGTGTGCTTCCGTGGGGGTTTTCGTGGTGTGTTTTGACATCGATGAAACTTTGGGCTTTACAGATTCTGCCTGTTTTGTTTCAATGATTCGGCGTTCTGCTGCTGCAGGTTTGTCAGCACGTTTTGGCATTAAAGCAGCTTTTGATTTTGCCGCTTCAATGATTTTGTTTTCTTCGGTCTGTTGTTCTTTTTCAGATTGATTCATGGCTTTATTCTTATGGGCGGCTCTAAACAGAGGATTTAGAGGCATACCTTATTTTGCTATGGCTATAACGACGATATAATATCATAGTACTAATCAGAATTTGACAAATGGACGCTTAATGAAACAGATATTGATCACCAATGATGACGGCTATGAATCCGAAGGCTTGTTAAGCCTGATAGAGGCACTTGATGGACTTGGCAGGATTACTGTCGTTGCACCGTCAACAGAAAAATCGGCTTGCGGACACTCCCTTACCTTGTCACATCCGCTTAGTTTTGTCGGTGTAGATGATGACTTTTACAAACTTGATGACGGTACACCGAGTGACTGCATTTACCTGGCACTGCATTCGATGTTCGAAGCAAAAAAGCCGGACCTGGTGATAAGCGGGATTAACAAGGGCTCCAATATGGGTGAAGATATCACCTATTCCGGAACGGCTGCCGGGGCGATGGAAGCAGTACTGCACGGTGTTCCTGCGATCGCTGTTTCACAGGTAATGGATTTTACCAAACCGACTCCACGTTTTGATCTGGCAAAGCAGACGGTTCGTACTTTAGTCGAAAAGATATTTGCCGGTGAATTTCCTCTGGACGATCGTCAGTTTTTTAACGTTAATATCCCGCCCGAAACAGATCAGGGCAGTCTGAAAGTGACGTATGCCGGTTACCGCTACTATGCCAATGATGCGCATCTGCACCGAAATCCCCGTGGGATGGAGTATTACTGGCTGGGTCTGCATCCGTTGGACTTTAAAGCCCGTGAAGGTAAGACAGGCATGTCTGATTTTGAAGCGATTGAAGCCGGATTTGTCTCTGTCACCCCGATTCAGCTGGATATGACGGCTTATGCATCGATGAAAAAACTGGAAGAGTGGCTATGAGATTTGAGCGTTTGCGTATGCTTTTCGGCGAGGATTTTTCAAAACTCGAAAAAGCCAGAATTTTACTTCTGGGTGTTGGCGGAGTAGGGAGTTACGCGCTGGACTGTCTGTATCGTTCCGGCGTACGCGATATTACCATTATCGATTTTGACAGTTATGACGAAAGCAATCAAAACCGTCAGATGTGGTCGGAACATCATCTGGGCGAATCCAAAGTGGCGGCACTGCAAGAACACTATCCTGAAATCATTGCGATAGATAAAAAGGTCGATGCTGAATGGGTGGAAGCTTTTGATTTTGAACCTTATGATCTGGTGCTCGATGCCATTGATGACACCCATGCCAAGTTGGCACTGGCACAGAAGTGTTATAAAAAACTGATTTCGGCAACCGGTTCTGCCAAGCGGATCGATCCGACAAAGATCGAAGTGAGCACGATCTGGAAGACTCACGGAGACCGTTTTGCAAGCAAGATACGGTATGAACTGAAAAAACGCCGATTTAGTAAAAAATACCCGGTTATTTTCAGTTCGGAGCAGCCGCGTGTCAAGGTCAAAGGCAGTTTTATGGCGGTAACGGCGGCTTTTGGACTCACCATGTGTTCGGTTGCCGTACAAAAACTTTTGGAGAAATAGTGGCTGTTCGTGCTCCGCAGTTTACTGAAGGCAGTTGGTTTAACTCACCTGCACTGAA
>DAOWOG010000153.1 GCA_030642185.1 Helicobacteraceae bacterium
CAGGCCGCCTAAAGCCCCGTTTAGTATCATAGTGAGATCGACCCGGTTATAAAGAATTTGTGTCAACGACATTGCCGTCAATGCACCTACGGCTGCCGCCATATTGGTATCGGCAAAGACAAGGGCGATTGAATCGATATCACCTCTTGAACCCATTGCAAGCACCGAGCCGCCATTAAAACCGAACCATCCAAGCCATAAAATAAATGTCCCCAGTGTCGCTAAAGGAAGGTTGGAGCCAAAAATCGGACGGACCGTGCCATTTTTCATATATTTGCCTTTACGTGCACCCAGAAGCAATACACCTGCCAACGCTGCCCATCCGCCTACCGAGTGGACAATCGTTGAGCCGGCAAAATCTGTAAACCCACTCATAAATCCGCCCAGTTCACTGCCGCCCCACGACCAGTGACCCTGAATCGGATAGATAAGACTCGAAAGGACGACAACAAAAATCAAAAACGGCCAGAGTTTCATCCGTTCTGCCACAACACCTGAAATGACCGACGATGCCGTTGCCACAAAGACAACCTGAAAGAAGAAGTCCGCCATCAAGGAGTGGTCGTCATAAGCAATCCCGCTGAGCGTAAAAGAGATGTCACCCATAAAGGCACCGCCTTCACTGTACATCAGGTTATAACCGATAACATAGAACATCACTGTCGCAATGGAGTACAAGGCAATATTTTTCGTCAAAATCATGACATTGTTTTTGCTGCGTGTCAACCCGGCCTCAAGCATCGCAAAACCTGCCGCCATCCACATAACCAAAGCTCCCATCATCAACATCAGAAAGCTGTTAAGTATATATTGCACGTCAGAAAAATTTTCCATCGATAAAAGCCTTTTTATTTAAATAATAGTATAAAGATTTTTTGTTTATGAAAGAGCAGACAGCTGTTTATATTTTAATCAGACAATTTAAAGGGCACCTCTAAAGAGTGAAAAGAAATGCCAGCTCTGGCCAGGGGGCCAGAGAAGATAGAGATAAGAAGAGGGTTATATCGCTTCAGAATCCGTTTCACCCGTACGAATACGAATGATCTGATCAATGTCACTGACGAAAATCTTACCGTCACCGATTTTTCCGGTACGGGCTGCCTCAACAATCGTATTAATGACCTGATCAAGCTGATCATCATCAACGACCATCTCCATTTTGACTTTCGGAAGAAAATCAACAATATACTCAGCACCGCGGTAGAGTTCACTGTGCCCTTTTTGGCGGCCATAACCTTTGACCTCACTGACCGTCATACCGGTAATACCGTTCTCTGCCAGTGCATCCTTTACATCTTCCAACTTAAATGGTTTAATTACCGCTTCAACTTTTTTCATCAATTTATTCCTCTGTTTTTTGAACGTCAAATGAGCAAAAGCCCATTTGTCTACGCTTGCCGTTATGGCACTAAAGCTTGCCTTCTTCAAGGCGAGACAAGATAACTGTTTCGTGTTATCTTCCCCTGTTGGCCGGACTAAACTTAAAAGTTAAATCCGCGTTCACCGTGTGACGTTTCATCAAGACCGCGTGATTCTGTCTCTTCATCAACACGTGCCCCACCGGTAAGCGCTGAAACGATATAGTAGACAACGACCGTACCGACCAGTGTAAACAGACCGACGATCAGTACCGATTCGAATTGAACGAAGATCTGTCCCATTCTGTCTCCGCTTGCTTTAAGCGGACCGTCCCAAAGAAGATCCTGATCGTTAAGCGCGAAGATACCTGTTGCAATCGCACCCCAGAGACCGGCAAGAAAGTGAATCCCGAATGCATCCAGACTATCATCGTAGCCCAGTTTCTTCTTCAATACAGTGACACCGTAGAATGCAAAAACCGCACCGACAATACCAATAATAAAAGCACCGCCGACGCTGACAAAACCTGCTGCCGGAGTAATGGAAACGAGACCGGCGATAATACCTGAAGCAATTCCAAGCAGTGTCGGTTTCTTATAAACAATCCACTCCAGCACCATCCATGTTACACCGGCAACTGCCGTAGCAACAGTCGTTGTAAGCACGGCAAGACCTGCAATTGCGTTTGCACCAAATGCTGAACCGCCGTTGAATCCATACCAACCGAACCATAACAGTGCTGCACCAACCGCAGTCAACACGATACTGATAGGTTTGATCGCTGTTTTTTGGTAACCCTCACGTCTGCCAAGTAAAACGGCAAGCACCAGACCGGCCAAACCGCCATTCATATGAACAACCGTACCACCGGCAAAGTCAAGTGCACCTTCATCAAACAGGTAAGCACCGTCGCCACCCCAGACCATGTGTGTAATAGGAGCATAAACGACAAGACCCCAAAGAATGACAAACAGCATCCAGGAAGAGAATTTCATACGCTCAATGGCAGATCCTGAAGCGATTGCAACCGTAATGGCAGCAAATGTCCCCTGAAAAGCGATAAACACATAAGTAGGATATGTACCGCTCAGTTCATTCCACGAAATTCCTGAAAGCATTACATTTCCGAAACCGCCTATAACATTTTGAACCGCAGCGCTTTCAGCTGTACCGAATGCGATAGAGTAGCCGGCAATGATCCAGACGACAAATGCAACGACAAATGCGCCCATTACCATCGCGTAAGTATTAATAATGTTTTTACTGCGCGTCATACCTGCATAAAACAGTGCCAGACCGGCAGGTGTCATCAGCAGGACCAATGCTGTTGATATCATCATCCAGGCAGTATCTCCTGTATCAAGTGTATCTTCCGCCAGTACCAGTGTCGGTAAAAGCAACAGTGCAAGTAGCCATTTTTTCATGTGTTCTCCTTATTTGTTCCAACTTTGGGATCAAGTTGTAATCATTTACAGCCCATATAGTACATTCAAATGATCCATTTGCTTTCAAATAAATGCCTAATTTTTAATCAGTTAATATTTTTTTGACAAGCACTCTATATGTATTACTGATATACACAAAACCGGCGCCGATCTACAGGCTGATTACTTCTAATAAAGAGACATATCAACTAAAATTAGATAATATAGAAACCAAAATTTCTCTAGAGGCATTGTCGATGAGCGATCTGTTAGAAAACGGTGAAATACAAGATATCAATATAGAAGAGACGCTGCAAAACAGTTATCTTGACTACTCCATGAGTGTCATTATCGGCCGCGCACTTCCTGATGTACGCGACGGTCTCAAGCCGGTTCACCGACGTATACTCTACGCGATGGACAAGCTCAATCTCTCAGCCGGTGCCAAGTATAAAAAATCGGCACGTATCGTCGGTGACGTCATCGGACAATACCATCCCCACGGTGATACCGCCGTGTATGATGCACTTGTCCGCATGGCCCAGCCCTTTGCAATGCGAATGCCGCTTGTTGACGGACAGGGGAACTTCGGATCAGTTGACGGAGACAATGCCGCTGCTATGCGTTATACCGAAGCACGTATGACCCGTTATGCCGGTGAAATGCTCAAAGATCTTGAAAAAGAGACCGTCAATATGATCGAAAACTACGACGGTACGACACAGGAACCGGATGTTTTGCCGACACGTGTACCCAACCTGCTGATCAACGGTTCATCGGGAATCGCTGTCGGTATGGCAACCAACATTCCGCCGCATAATCCAAGAGAGGTCATGCTGGCAGTCAGCCATCTTGTCGATAATCCTGAAGCGACACTGCTTGATCTGATGGAATATATCAAAGCACCCGACTTTCCGACCGGTGGTACGATCTACGGTAAAAAAGGCATTTTGGATGCATACGAAACCGGCAGGGGACGTATCAAGGTACGTGCCAAGACGCATATCGAGCAGAAGAAGAACAAAGATGTCATAGTTATTGATGAACTGCCCTATATGGTCAATAAATCCCGTCTGATCGAAAATATCGCCCATCTGGTCAAAGACAAACAGGTTGACGGCATTTCAGAAATCCGCGATGAATCAGACCGTGACGGTATCCGTGTTGTTATCGAACTCAAACGCGATGCGATGAGCGAGATTGTTTTAAACAATCTTTACAAATCGACCAACATGCAAACGACATTCGGTATCATCATGCTCTCCATCTATAACCAGGAACCGCATGTTTTTACGCTGCTTGAGATGCTGCAGCACTTTATCAACCACCGAAAAACAGTCATTATCCGCCGTACTATTTTTGATCTGGAAAAAGCAAAAGCCAGAGCACACATTCTAGAAGGTTTGAAAAAAGCGCTCGATCATATTGATGAGATCATTGCGACGATTAAAGCCAGTCAAAATATTGAGGAAGCACGTGAAAACCTGATTGCCCAATTTGACTTTTCGCAGATTCAGGCACAGAGCATTGTTGATATGCGTCTGGGTAAACTGACCGGTCTGGAACGTGAAAAAATCGAAAATGAACTACGTGAAATTCTTGAGCACATCGACTACCTCGAAAGTATTCTGAAAAGTGAAGATGTTCTGAAAGGAATTATCAAAGATGAACTCGGCGAAGTGCTTACGCAGTATACAGATGAGCGCCGCACCAACATTGAAGACAACTATGATGACATCGACATCGAAGATCTGATCCCGAATGAGCCGATGGTTGTCACCATCACCCACCGCGGTTATATCAAGCGCGTGCCGCTGGCAGCTTACGAGAAACAGCGCCGCGGCGGAAGAGGCAAAACAGCCGTAACCACCTACGAAGATGATTTCATTGAAAATTTCTTCACCTGTATGACCCATGACACCCTGCTGTTCATTACGGATCGCGGTCAATTGCACTGGCTTAAAGTGTACCGCATTCCGGAAGGATCACGTATCGCCAAAGGTAAAGCCGTTGTTAACCTTCTCAACCTGGTCCAGGATGAAAAAATACGTTCGATTCTGCCTACC
>DAOWOG010000146.1 GCA_030642185.1 Helicobacteraceae bacterium
CTGAAAAAAGGAACCTGTGATCATATGCGATGCGTTGATTCCGAACGCCTCTGTAAAGTGATGCATGTTGATCATACGCGCAATATCAATCTGTTACGTCAGGTACGTAATGTTCCGGGGATAAAAAAAGCCTTTGTAGCTTCTGGTGTTCGGTATGACCTTATTACTGAAGATAAACGCCAAGGCTACAGCTATCTCAAAGAGTTGGTAAAACACCATATCTCGGGGCAGATGAAGGTTGCACCTGAACATACACAGCAGCATGTGCTTGACCTGATGGGCAAACCCGGCAAACAGACACTGATCGATTTTAAAAAGCTCTATGACAAACTGAATCGTGAAGAGGGTAAAAAGCAGTTTCTGACTTACTATCTTATTGCAGCGCATCCGGGATGCGAGGAGAAAGATATGCATGAGCTCAAGCGTTTTACGACAGATGAATTGAAGATGAATCCGGAGCAGGCACAGGTCTTTACACCCACACCAAGTACCTATTCCGCTGTGATGTATTATACTGAGATGGACCCCAAAACCCGTCAAAAGATCTTTGTGGAAAAAGATACCCGCCGTAAAGAGAAACAAAAAGAGATTGTGGTAAAAAAACAGCAGTTTAAAAGCGGGTTCGCAAGTTGAACCCGGACTAAAATAGCTAAAAATCCAACAAAATCATTAGATTTTCATCTCTATCTAGGTTTTTTTTGCTACTCTATAAATTCAAATTTACAGTTGGGGCATCACTCGTATGGGCTTTTTTTCCAAATTTCACCGAAAGAATTCTGCAGTCGAACAGGTTGAAAAGAGTGAAAAACAGAGCGGTACACGTGCATCTGATGCTGCTAATAAAATTGTTTTAAAATCATCCGAATTCAATATCAATTCTGTACTCAACGATGTTGCCAATGCGTTAAGCATGGTTTCCAAAAAGAGAGGCAACAGTCTGAATTTTGAAATGAATAAGAATGTTCCGCCTAAAATGACCGGAGATCGCTTACGCCTTGGGAAAGTACTGTTGAATCTTCTTGATAACGCCCTGGCATTTACCTACAAAGGCGAGGTGAAGCTGACCGTTGAACGCATTGGCAGTGAAAAAGATGAAGTGAAGCTGAGATTCAAGGTAAGCGATACGGGTGTCGGTATTCATCCGGAAGCCCTGGAAGATCTTCTTCTGCCATTTTTAAATGGAAAAATACATTCGCTTGACGCTTTCGGTATCACAGGAAGGGGCCTTCTTGATGCGCGTGAAATCGTTAATGCGATGCACGGAACGATCAGTGTGATCAGTGAACAGAGAAAGGGAAGTACTTTTATCGTTGATGTTTCATTTGAATCAGAACATATGAATGAACCACGTCAATACAGGCTTCCGTCTATAAAAGCGGTAGGCCTGGACGTCATCATTATGGATGAAGATCAAAATGCGGCAGATGCATTGAAGCAGCTGCTGGAATATTTTCAGCATAATGTCGTTACTTTTGTAGTACCAAGGCTGCATGAGAAATCCGAACTTCCCCAATTTAAGAAGTATGCTATCGCTTTTGTTTCAGATAGACTTTTTACAGATCAACTTGCGTATCAGCTTCTTTTGGCAAAATCAAAACACGGTCTTAAATTTGTTCTTGTCGAAAATATGTATCATGAAGCCAAACACGACAAAAAGGCCCTGGAGCTTGCAGATAAACTTGTTTTCAAGCCCTTCAATCAACAGATGATCTTTGAACTGCTCTCGAGCATGTACAGTGAAGAGGAGAGTGCTGCACCGACCTCTGAAACGACAAATGATCATGCAGGCGAAAATAGAAATAGAAGTGTTGATAACAGACAGGTTCAAGATGCCGATGTTTTGTTGATTGAGTCTGATGAACATTATCAGATGAATATACTGAAAGTGTTAAATCAAAAGTCAAAGTCAGCTGTGATTGCTGAAAGCAGTGAAGAGGCAGAAGAGATTTTAAATGCTGGGCACCGTTTTAAACTTGTTCTCCTGGATATCGTTATCGCTAAAAAAAGTACCTATCCGCTGCTCGAAAAAATCAAGAAAGAGAGTTCCGCCAATCGTCACCTTCCAGTAATCGGAATGCTTCCGGATAATTATGCCGGTGAGATAAAACAGGTTGATGAGATTGGGCTTGAAGGCTACATACAATTTCCGTTTCGGGCAATTCATCTGGCAAAAATGCTTGATAAATATCTTCTTGAGGATGAAGAGATGCTTCTCAATGAGCAGGAACGTGCGAATCTTAAAAAAATGGATCAGATTTTTGTTGTCAAGGATGGGCTGATGCATGCCGGAAATGATAAAAGGTTCTTTCATAAGGTATTGGATGACTTTCAGTCGATATATGAAAATTCAGATAGCGTTTTTGAACTTTTTATGCAAAAAGAAGAAAAATACCAGAAGGCCAAGAAGTATGCTATGGAGTTAAAAAGTACACTGGCCAATATCGGTGCATACCGGCTCTCCTATATTGTATCGCTGATGGAGCAGGCATTTGAAAAAGAGAGTTACATAGATATTGAAGAGCTGGTGGCAATGTATGCAAAAGAGTTTCCCGATACGATGGAAACGATCAATCATTTCAAGGAATATGTGATAGATGAGACAGAGTAACGAGAGAAGGAGATAGCGGTATGATGTGGATGGGACTGTTTCTGCTTGCTTTTATCGCACTTTTACTGGTGGTACTTTTATCTCGTCAAAAGAAAAAAACGAATGATATTTATACAAAGATGCAGTCGCAGCATGATGAGGTGGGAACACCGCTGAAAACGCAGGATGAGATCTTGCATGATATCAGCCGCAAGAGCGACAATATCTCCCGCAAAGTATTGGATCAGGATCATTCGACAGAAACTGAAGAGCTAAAATCGACAGATGAATTGTTGATGGATATCACCAATGATATGATTGATTTTCTAAAATTGAAGACCGGTAAGCTGGAAATACAAAAGGCCGCGTTCAATATCAACAATGTTCTTGATGAAGTCGTTGGGATCGTCAGTTCCAAAGCACGCGGAAGTAGTGTTGAATTTATTTTGGACATTGAAAAGAATGTTCCTTTAAAGCTGATTGGGGATCCCCTGCGATTAAGCCAGATGCTGAGCAGACTGTTAAGCAACGCAATGAACTCTACGGAGGAAGGTACGGTAAAGCTCAAGATAGAGAGAATTGAGCAGGGCGATGCGGATGTGATGCTTCAGTTTGAGATAATCGATAACGGTATCGCACTGCAAGAAGATCGTATTGAAGAGATGTTCTCTCCCTTTTCAGATACAAATGATGTCAGTGAGACTAATCTGGGTCTGTATATCTCCAGGGAGTTGGCACGGTTGATGGGCGGAGATATTCGTGTCGGCAATCAAGATGAAAAAGGGACGACTTTTATTATAACCATAGGGTTCTCAGCGGAAAACCCGAGTGAGTTTCGTCATTATCGACTGCCTTCCAAATCGTACACAAATCATAAATTTCTTATCATCGATCATCACGATGATTCGGCCTTGGCACTGAAGAAGATGCTGGAATATTTTCGTCATGATGTCACGCATCTCAGTCAGTTGCAGGATGATCTTTCAGTGTTGGCTGCCTATGAAGTCGTGATTATTGATGAATCACTCTTCTCAGAGAGTCTGATTGCTGTGATTAAAGAGATCAAAGAGATGCAACCCATCAAAATTGTATCTGTCGGAAATGTACTTTCTTTAACCAGAGATTCTGCTATCGCCTCAGATGTGATCGATCGCCATATTGTGAAGCCTTTTTCACAGCAGAGGATCATGGATTTGAATATCGCGTTGTTTAACGAGAATGAAATGCCTGTGATCAAAGAGCGTTCAAAAGATGTGACGGCTGAGAAGGTATCCACGGTTTCGAAAGAATTAAAGGCGGTTGAGACTATCCCGGTGGCTGCCAATGTTACCCGAAAGAGTTTTACCAACTTTGCAGGGGCAATGGTGATGATTGTTGAAGATAATGTTATCAACCAGAAAGTACTTACCGGTCTGCTGGGATCGAGCGGTATACGCCTCTGTATCGCCAATGATGGTCAGGAAGCACTGGAAAGACTGGAAGAAGAGGGTGTCTGCGATCTTGTTTTAATGGATATCAATATGCCGGTAATGGATGGCTATGAAGCCACCAGGCATATACGTGAAAATTCAAAATACAACGCGATGCCGGTTGTTTCATTGACAGGATTGGGTCTGTCTGAAGAGATTGAAAAAATGTATCTTTTAGGTATGGATGCGCATCTTTTAAAACCACTTCAGGTCGGTGCACTCTATACGGTCTTTTCACGTTATTTGAAAGCGGATCAGGATGCCGGGTCTGATAAACTTCCTGATCAGAAAAAGGCTTCCATCTTTAAAAACAGCAGGGCTCTTTCTGCCAAAGACGGCCTTGATCGTGCCAGTGGTGACAATGACCTTTATCTTGAAATTTTGCAAAAGTTTATTGAACTCTACACGGATGCCGATAAAGAACTTGCTCTGATGATCGATCAGAATGAATTTTCAAAAGCGCAAAAATTCTGCAGCAATATTCGCGGGGTTTCAGCAAATATCGGGGCATATCCGCTTTCTGAAACTGCCCGTCAGCTTCATGCTCCGCTTGCCAGAGAGGAAGCAAAAGAGCTTAAAGGATTAACAGGTGTCTTTAAAGTACAGCTGTATGAAGTGCTTGATGAGATTGAAATACTCCTGCAGACTATTGACGGTTGAAACTGTACCTGCCCGGACCCTGTAAAAAGATGATGATGCTCAGGAACAGATAGAGTAGAGGCAGTTCGATGACGGGAGCGCCAAACTTATTGAGTACTAACAGCTCGTGTGAATGGGCCATATAGATAGCACTGCCCATGGTGAATGCAGCAAGAAGCGCAGCGATACGGCTGTAAAATCCTGCGATGATCAGCAGGGGTGCAATGACCTCGCCGGTATAGACACCATAGGCGATAAAC
>DAOWOG010000367.1 GCA_030642185.1 Helicobacteraceae bacterium
TTATGGGTACCTCTAAAAACCCTTTTTAATAAGCGTCTTTATGAAGATCTTTGATCGTTAGATCATATGCTTTAAGCAGTACCTGCGATGTCGCATAATCATTTTTTTCCATGGAAAGCGCAATCGCGTAAATATGTCCGAGTTCACCTGAATGATAAAGCAGTGCATCTTCAATGGTCTTATCGATGTTGAGTGTTTTCAGGATAAGTGCCATCGGTACATTGAAAATACTCTCAAGAAGTGAAAGCAGCGCCGTAAAACGCGCCTGCTCTTTCAGGTGTTCGTGATCATATTCATAAGGATGAATTTTTTCAAGTATACTGTGCATAATGTCGATACGCTTTTGTGCCAAAAGTGAAAGAGGACTTTTTGAAGTTGTAATATCCTGCCCGGATTTGGAGTAGATAATCATCAGCATCCACTGAAGCAGTTTCTTTTTCCCGACCATTTCAATGCTTTGGCGTATCGATGAGATATCTTGATCTTTCAGCAGCAATGTGGAGTTTAAAAACTGTAAAAGCTGCATTGAGAGTTCATTATGATGTTCAAACTCGGCCGAGATCTCTTCAATCGGACGATCAGAAAGCAGTTGGTTGAAAATCCGGATAATACCGAGATGCTTCGGATCAAGCCGATTATGCAGGATAATATTTGGTTTGGCAAAGAAATAACCCTGGAAAAAAGTAAATCCGAGATCACGATAGGCCTCATAGACTTCGGGTATCTCAACTTTTTGGGCGATCAGTTGCATATTTTTAAAAAGATCGAGATTATTGATCAAAAGTTCTATATCGGTCTTGGTTGTATCGATTTTAACATAAGTTACATAGGGGAAAACAGACGAGAAATTATCGATATATGTTTCATTGACTGTTGCATTGTCAAGTGCAAAACAGTACCCGGCAGCATGGAATTTTTTCAGACTGTCACGCTCTTTTTGAGTAATGATGATTGATTCGCTCAATTCAAATACAAAACGGTCCTTAGGTAAAGTAGGAATAATATCAGTCAGCAGGATGTCGCTGCTGACGTTGATAAAAGCCTTTGCGTCGCCGACACTTTTTTGAAGACCGACTTGATTGAGCAGACTGACAAGCACGGAAGAGGTTGCAAATCTGGGACTCTCAAAAGAGCTGCTTCCGTCATCATTACGGTAGTAGAATTCATAACCGAATATCTCTTTTGCATCATTAAGAATCGGCTGCCGTGCCAACTGCATTTGCTCTAACATATATACCCTTTTGAGAATATTATCAATATTACTCAAGTAAATAAATAACCGTTGATAAACAGGAATTTATTTGCTTGAGTAATAACCATCTTAAATACAACAAACAATACTCTATTTATAATAAGAGCTATATAAAATAATGCTATGGTATCATGCATTTTTAATTTATTGTGAGGGTTTGACAAACTCTTGTAGATGGAATAGTAATGAATAAACCGAATACGACCTATTTAAAGGATTATCGACAATCAAGCCACCGTATTGCCCATTGCGAACTCGTCTTTGATATTTTTGAGGACAAAACAGTTGTAACCAATACGATGCAAGTGATTGCACGGGATGATCAGCAGATGACTTTAACACTTGACGGTGAAGCGCTTGTCCTTAATTCATTGCAGTGCGATGATGATGAACTATCTGCGGAAGCCTATAGACAAGGTGAATCACAATTAGAGATTTTTAATCTTCCCGTAAAGTGTACATTGCGGATCGTGACAACTATTGATCCTGATAATAACACTGAACTGGAGGGACTTTACCGTTCCGGGGATATCTATTGTACGCAAAACGAACCGGAAGGATTTCGCCGCATTACCTACTTTTTAGACCGACCGGACAACATGACGGTATTTACGACAAAGGTGATCGCTGATAAACAAAACCTGCCGATATTGCTCTCCAATGGAAATCTGGTTGAGAAAGGTGAACTGGCAGAAGGACGACATTATACCCTTTGGCATGACCCATTTGCGAAACCGAGTTATCTATTCGCATTGGTGGCCGGTGACCTGGCAGTGGTCAGTGACAGTTACACGACAATACATGGGCAGCAGGTTGCATTAAATATCTATGTCGATAAGGGTGATGAATCAAAATGTGCACATGCAATGCGATCGCTCAAAGCGGCGATGCGATGGGATGAAGCGCAGTATGGCCGAGCGTATGATCTGGAGATTTACAATATTGTTGCTGTAGCGAGTTTCAATATGGGAGCCATGGAAAATAAAGGGCTGAATATCTTTAATGCCCATTATGTACTTGCCGATGAGACGAGTGCTACTGATCAGGATTATTTGGGGATAGAGAGTGTCATTGCCCATGAATACTTTCATAACTGGACCGGTAACCGTATCACTTGCCGTGACTGGTTTCAGCTCACGCTGAAAGAGGGTTTGACTGTTTTTCGGGATCAGTGTTTCAGTGCAGATATGAATTCATCTGTCGTGCAGCGTATCAATGATGTCAAAGCCTTGCATGAACGCCAGTTTGTCGAAGATGCCGGACCGACGGCGCATCCGATTAAACCGGATCACTATATTGAAATTAATAATTTTTATACGGCAACCGTATATGAAA
>DAOWOG010000071.1 GCA_030642185.1 Helicobacteraceae bacterium
GCTTAAAAATGATAAGATCGTTGAGGCACAACGGCTGAAACAGCGGTGTGAATTTGATCTGGAGATGATGGAGACGATCGGAATGTGCAAGGGAATCGAAAACTATTCCCGTCATATGACCGATAAAAAACCGGGAGAAGCACCTTATACCCTCCTTGACTATTTTGATATGCACCATGACAAGTACCTGATCATCGTTGATGAGTCACATGTTTCCCTGCCGCAGTTTCGCGGTATGTATGCCGGGGACAGAAGCCGCAAAGAGGTGTTGGTTGAGTATGGCTTCAGACTGCCGAGCGCTCTGGACAACCGTCCCCTGAAAGCCGAAGAGTTTATCAACAAAGCACCCCACTACCTCTTTGTCTCCGCTACACCGAACGAATACGAACTGGAGATGTCTTCGGTCAATGCCAAACAGATCATACGTCCGACCGGCCTGCTCGATCCGATCATAGAGATTAAACCAAGTGATAATCAGGTGGAGGACATCCATGATGAGATTAAAAAGACGACGGCACTCGGTTTTCGTACACTGCTTACGGTCTTAACCAAAAAGATGGCCGAAGCATTGGCAAAATACCTTGCTGATCTGGGTATAAAAGTGCAGTATATGCACTCCGATATCGATGTGATCGAACGAAACCAGATTATCCGCGCACTGCGTCTGGGCGAATTTGATGTCCTTATCGGGATCAATCTGCTTCGTGAAGGGCTTGATCTGCCCGAAGTAAGCCTTGTCGGGATCCTGGATGCTGACAAAGAAGGATTTCTGCGTTCTGAGACAGCTTTGATCCAGACGATAGGACGCGGGGCACGCAATTCAAAAGGCAGGGTGATCCTCTATGCACAAAAAATCACCGGCTCCATGCAGCGTGCTATGGATAAAACCTCCACGCGGCGAAAAGAGCAGATGGCCTTTAATGAAGCCCATAACATCACCCCGACAACCACAGTCCGTAAACTGGATGAAAATTTAAAAGTTGACGATGCCGGCGAACTCTATCAAAAAAGTAAAAAAGCCGATAAAATGCCAGCGGTCGAACGTAAAAAAATCCTCAAAGAACTCAATCAGCGCATGAAAGAAGCGGCTAAAAAACTTGAGTTTGAAGAGGCGGCACGGCTTCGCGACGAAATTATGAAAATCAAACAGCTTTAAACAAGGAAACAGTATGGAAGATATGCTCAACAACCTGGCTACCTACGGCTATATCATTTTATTTCTCTACTCATTGGGTGGAGGATTTGTCGCTCTAATGGCAGCAGGTGTATTGGCCTATGCCGGAAAGATGGATCTGACGACAGCCCTGGCTGTAGCATTTGTTGCCAATTTTCTGGGTGACGTCCTGCTCTTTTACATGGCACGCTACCATAAAAGCGAAGTCATGAAGTATTTTCATAAACACCGCCGAAAATTGGCACTTTCACATCTGTTGATGAAAAAGCATGGTTCATGGATTATCTTTATGCAGAAGTTTGTCTATGGTATCAAGACCCTTATCCCACTGGCTATCGGTCTGACAAAATATGACTTTATAAAGTTCACTGTCCTGAATGTTTTTGCGACAATCATCTGGACCGCTGTTGTCGGAATCGGAAGCTATATGGCCGGCGATGTTATCATCAGTGGATATGAAGCCATCGCAGAGCGTCCCTACCTGGCACCGCTTATATTGTTCAGTCTGATCGGGGGAATATGGTTTTATATGCATAAAGCAACGAAGAAAAAAAGTAAGTGAAAACGGGACTAAAACCCCTAAAAACATGACTATGTCATATCAAGGGTGAGACTTCAGTCTTACGGTGAGTAACCTACTAGCTGTTTAATGCGACTAAAGTCGCATCCCCGAATTAACTAAATAATTTTCTATGAACCGATAATCGGTCCGGCGGTAGAGTAGTCAAACTCGCTCTCTTCGCTCTGGTAGCGCTCAAAGTTATCAATAAACATCTGTCCGAGTTTGTCACGCGCTGTATCGAATGCTTCTTTATCTTCCCAGGCTTCACGCGGGAAAAGCGTTTTCTTCTTAATATTGCCAAGTGTATTCGGAACCTGAAGCCGGAACGTTTTGGTGGTTCTGAATTCACTCTTGTGAATACTGCCGTCAAGTATGGCAGTAATACAGGCGCGGGTATCTTTAATGCTCATACGTTTGCCGACTCCGTACGGACCGCCGGTCCAGCCTGTATTGACAAGATAGACGTTGACATTGTGTTCATCAATCTTTTCGCCAAGAAGTTTTGCATAAACTGTCGGATGCAACGGCAAAAATGCTTCACCGAAACAGGCACTGAACGTTGCAACCGGCTCGGTAATACCACGCTCGGTTCCTGCAACCTTGGCAGTATAACCGCTTAGGAAATAATACATCGCCTGTTCTCTCGTAAGTTTGCTTACCGGAGGCAAGACACCAAACGCATCGGCAGTCAGGAAAATGATGTTGTTCGGATGTGAACCGTGCAGTGTCTCTTCATGATTTTCAATATGAAAGATAGGATACGATACACGGGTGTTTTCTGTTTTTGAGCCATCTGTGTAATCGACTTCACCGTTCTCGTCAGCAACCACGTTTTCCAGCAGTGCACCCATACGGATCGCTCCGTATATCTCCGGTTCGCTATCCTTATCAAGGTTGATCACTTTTGCGTAACATCCACCCTCAAAGTTAAAGATGCCGTGATCATCCCACCCATGTTCGTCATCCCCGATCAAACGACGGTGCGGATCTGTTGAAAGTGTTGTTTTACCGGTTCCGCTCAGTCCAAAAAAGAGACAGGTGTCGCCGTCAGCTCCGATATTGGCAGAACAGTGCATAGGGAGTTTGCCTTCAAGCGGAAGCCAGTAGTTCATCATCGAGAAGATACCCTTTTTCATCTCGCCGCCGTAATAAGTCCCGCCGATGACAGCAATATTTTCTTCAACATCGAACAGCGCAAATACTTCAGAATGAAGACCATGCTCTTTCCATCTGTCGTTGACCGCTTTACACGCATTAAGCACGGTAAACTCCGGCTTAAACGTCTGAAGCTGCTCCATTGAAGGACGTATAAACATGTTGGTTACAAAATGTGACTGCCATGCAAGTTCGGTAACAAAACGCACTGCACGTCTGCTTGACGGACTGGAACCGCAGTAGACATCGGTAACATAAAGATCTTTACCGGAAAGCTGCTCTTTACCAAGCGCCAACAGCTCTTCAAATACCTCTTTTTTAACAGGCTGATTGATCTTTCCCCAGGAGATATATTTACTTGAAGGCTCCTGATTGACAAAATACTTGTCTTTTGGACTTCTTCCCGTAAAAATACCGGTGTCAACCATTGTCGCACCGCTGCTGGCGAGTGTACACTCCCCATTTTTCAGTTCATGTTCAATCAGAGACTCAAAGTCCAGATTATGGTAGATTTCTTTGGTATTTTTAATACCGGAATTTTCAATACTAACTTTCATTTTATGTACTCTGCTTTCCAATAAATTCTATGATATTCAAAGTTTAATCTGCATCGTATTTTGTTTCGCTTAAATACGGTCAAAACTTATGCAAATCATCAATACTGAAACATATCTTACTACATCAAAAACGATTAAAATGAAACAGATAAGAAACAGAAAATAATTTCACGATTTTTCCACAATTATTTTCTACACTGTGACTATCCAAAAAAAAAGGAAATGAAGATGAAAAAGATGATTTTATTGGCAATGGGTCTAAGTGTGATGTTGAGTGCGGCGGACGGTGCCGGACTCTATAAAAAATGTGCGGCATGCCACGGTATGCACGGTGAGAAAAAAGCACTGGGCAAAAGCGATGTGATCAATACCATGTCAAAAGAGGAACTCATCACTTCTTTAAAAGACTATAAGGCCGGAACGCGCAACACCAAGGGGATGGGCGCTTTGATGAAAGGTCAGGTTGCATCATATGATGAAGCTCAGATCACGGCAGTATCCGAATATATCAGCTCCATGAAACAGTAATCGTTGTCCCTTTGCGGGGCAGCGAATCCACCTCGATCTTAAAAGCGTACTCTTTGGCAATCATCGCCACGATATTGAGTCCGATCCCAAATCCGCCGACACTGTCCTCAGCCCGCATATAACGCTCAAAAATATGATCGATCTGCGCTTTGTCTATTCCGATACCCGTATCTTTAACAGACAGCATCTTACTAAGCAGCGTTATCGTGATGCTTCCGCCGATCCGATTATATTTAATCGCATTGGAGAGTAGATTATCAATAAGGCGGAGCGCTTTTGTCTTATCCATATTGATGATGACTTTCTTATCAATATGACGAATAATGGTCAGGTTTTTCTGTTCACAACGGTCTTTAAAGTACTCCAGACGTTCGTAAAGCAGCGCTGAAAGGTCCAGAGCCTCATTCTGTACGGCAATATCGTGATTTAACACAAGATAGGTCAGATCATTATAGATAGATGAGATAGTTCTTGCCGCAATAGTAATCCGCTTTACCCTCTTTGCATCACGCGGCGTTAGTCTCCCGGGTTCCATCATCTCGATGTTTGCCATAATCGTCGAGACCGGCGTATTGAGTTCATGGGTAGTGTCTTTGATAAAGTTGTCCAGCAGATCAACGGCCTCCCGCATCGGCTTGATAAACAGCTTTGAGAGAAAAAAACCGATGACAAACAACACAGCAAAAATCATGGTGCCAAACAGCAGGGTATTTTCTAAAAACTCTTCACGCCACAGACCGTCGTCTTCTGTTTCAAAGACAAGATACATCCCATAAATGCCATAAGAAGCCAGAGGAATCACAAAATGAATGTAACTTCCCTCTTTACGGACCCCCTGCTCGATAGAAAGAGGCCGGATCAGAAGCCTGGTCTCTATCGGGGACTTATCCTCGGCATACACCCCTGTTTCATATGCCAGATCCTCCGGAAAACCGTCCCATGCACCTGAACGAATCCAGTTTTTCAGCCGGGGAATGTACGATTCGGACTGCAGCTGCATGGAAAGACGATGCGTCGAGAGCATCAGCTCTTTTTGATAACGGTAATAGATGGTACCGATCAAAGCCAGAATCAGCACGGACATCACGATATAGAGTGCCAAAAAGGCACGGAATGTCCGGTTTTCAGCTAAACTGATACCCGAGTCGTTTATGGCTGACAATTTTCTCTTTTCCTATAATTTTTCGCAGGTTTTTGATATAGGTCCGAAGCGCATCATCGCTCGGCGCTTCATCAAAATCCCACAGATGCTGCTGTATCACTTCATGCGTCAGTACTTCACCCTTGTGTTGGATAAAAAGCTTGAGGAGCCGTGACTCTTTTATCCCCAGAGAAACCGTTTTGTCCTGACGGTACAATCGGGCATTTTCAAGATCATAAGAGAGATCAGCACCCAATTCCATCTGATCTGAAGGCAAATGAAAAAAATTTCGGCGCAAAATATTTTGAATACGCAGCAGAAGCTCTTTAAGCTCAAAAGGTTTGCGGAGATAATCATCACCCCCGCTCTCAAAGCCATTTTCCAGATCATGCATTGCATTGCGTGAAGTAATAAAGATCGCCGGAACGTCAACCCCTTCGCTTCGTGCATTTTTAAGCAGTGAAAAACCATCTAATTCTGGAACATTGACATCCAGCAGCAGCAGATCAAAACTGGTTTCAAAAATCTTCTCCTCGGCACTATGACCGTCAAAGGCACTGACAACATCATAACCCTCTTCTTCAAGATATTCACTCAATGTCTCATTGAGACTGACATCATCTTCAAGCAGAAGCAATTTGGCTTTTTTCATGCCTGTATTGTATCAGTAATTGAATAGCTTTGCTATAATACCTCCAATGATACGCGTGCACTTTATGATCATATTTTTGTTATTTCTCAGCGGATGCAGTCTAAAAACAGCTGTACCGAAACCGCCCTCACCCATGACTGCGAAGTATCTGATGCAGAACATGGAACAGGTTTACAGTGAAACATTAAAGCAGACGAAGGTTCAGACACTCCCCTTTCACGAACATACGTACACTGATACCAATGAGACGATCACATCTGTACTGGTTGCTGACTATTACGATCAAGAAAGCGACTATGCTGCAAAACATCAAAGCCGCATTGCCTACTATCTCTGGATCACCTATACGGCTGATCATTGGGGTGAATTTAAGACAGCACTTCCGCTTCAGGGTACTTCATTGGACGTCATAACACATCGATCCTCCATTAGAAGCGGCATCTATTTTCAGGAGTTCTCCATTAATTTTGAACGTGAGCAGCTTGAACAAAGCCGTGATGAGGGTCTGAATCTTGTCCTTTTTGGGGAGAAGAGTACGATTGTCGTCAACCTGCCTCCGCTCTATCTTCAAACATTTTTAACACATATCGATCAGATCGGGATCAAATAAGTTACGACGTTAAAACCCCGGCCAAAATAAAAAATCCCATTGCCAAAAATCCGGAGATCAAAGCATACGGCAGTTGTGTTCTGACATGCTCTATATGATCGCATCCCGCTGCCATCGATGAGATAATAGTCGTATCGGAAATAGGCGAACAGTGATCGCCA
>DAOWOG010000111.1 GCA_030642185.1 Helicobacteraceae bacterium
GATCAGTGACGGTGATATCCGCCGGGCATTGATGCAGAAAGGGTTTTCTCTGGACGCACCTTCAAAGCTCTATGCAACAATGAATCCAAAAACCATTATGGACAGCAGCATGCTCGCCAGTGATGCCCTGGTACTTTTGGAAGAACAAAAAATTCAACTGCTCGTCATTGTCGATGAAGAACAGAAAATTCAAGGTGTACTGCATCTGCATACACTGGTAGAGGCAGGTATCTCATGAGACTCAATAAATTCATAGCGCATTATTCAACCTATTCCCGTCGCGAAGCCGATCGTGCCATCATCGACGGGTATGTCCGTATCGATAATGAGGTAGAGAGCAATCCGGCAACACAGGTGGAAGATTTTTCCACCCTTGTCAGCATCAGCGGTAAAAAGATCATTCCTTCAGATCAATATACCGTTATCGTTTATAACAAAGCAAAAGGTGAGCTTGTCACTAAAAAAGATCCAAGGGAGCGTAAAACCATCTATGACACCCTTGATAAGAAATACAGACATTTTGTTCCTGTCGGCCGTCTTGACTATGCTTCAGAAGGGGTACTGCTCCTGACAGACGCCTCACGTATTGCCAACATGCTGATGAACTCTCAGCTCGAACGGGTCTATAAGGTAAAGATCAAAGGGCCTGTTACGGAAGCGATGGAAACGGCAATGCAGCAGGGACTTTTACTTGATGATGCCACTGCCGGAGCCCATAATCTCAGTGATATCGTCTCAATGGAATTCGCGCCCTTTTATACCTATAGGGTCATAAAAAATCAGCACAACTACTCCATTTTAAAAGTATCGATCGGAGAGGGGAAAAACCGCGAGCTTCGTCGCTTTTTCGCCCACTTCGGTGCCGAAGTCGCCGACTTGAAACGTCTCAGCTACGGAGGAATAGAACTCAACAATCTTCCGACAGGCAAATCCCGTTTTTTAAGCCGAAGCGAGTACGGGAATCTGCGACAATTTATGAAAGAAGAAAAACTCAAGGAGAAACAAAAGTGAAAACACTAACGATTACAAGCGATCATAAAACCCAGATTATTGATATCAGTTCTGAAGTGAAAGAAGCCATTATCACCTCCGGTGTCAAAGAAGGAATATGCCTCATTTTTACCCCGCATACGACAGCCAGTATCCTGTTGTTTGAAAATGTTGATCCCAAGCTTCAGCGTGATCTTCTGGGTTCACTCTCTATGATCGCTCCGCATGAAGACCGCTATACCCATGCAGGCGGCAATGCATCAGCGCATATCAAATCGGCACGGACGGGAGCATCCATCACAATACCCGTCATTAACGGCCAACCGTTTCTCGGCGAGTGGCAGGGTATTTTCTTTGCAGAGTTTGACGGTCCCCGGGAAGAACGCGAAATTCTTGTTCAGGTCATTGCCTCCTAAGTCCAGGTTGGAAAATCATGGCTGACTTTACCGCTCTTCTTCGTCCCGCTACTTTTGATGAGATGGTCGGCCAGAGTCATTTAAGTTCTTCAGACGCGCCGCTTCGCCGTCTCTGTGAAGCCGATAAACTCGGGCACAGTTTTTTTTACGGACCTCCCGGAAGCGGAAAGACCTCCATCGCCCGTATTATTGCCACGCTTATGGACCTGCCCTTTTACGAATTTAACGCGACTTCATTAAAAATCGATCAGCTGCGCAAAATTTTTGAACAGTATAAAAACACCTTGCAAAAACCGCTTATCTTCATTGATGAAGTGCACCGCCTGGCCAAGAATCAGCAGGAGGTGCTACTGCCGGTAATGGAAACTAACAGTGTGTTAGTCATCGGTGCATCCACAGAGAACCCCTACTTTTCACTTACCGCTGCAATGCGCTCACGCTCCATGCTCTTCGAATTACAGGCTATTGATGCCGATGCACTGGATGCTCTTTTACAAAGAGCACTGGATAGCGAAGAAAAGCTGAGTGTCGATGATGAGGCAAAAGAGTACCTTATCCGTTCGAGCGGCGGTGATGCCAGGGGCATGCTCAAACTGCTGGAGTTTGCCGCTGTTTTAAATACGCACATTACGTTAGATTTGCTCTACTCACTTCGTCCTGCAGCACAAAGCGGCGGCAGTTCAGAAGCAGGGGTGCATTATGATCTTGCATCGGCACTGATCAAATCCATTCGCGGTTCCGATCCTGATGCGGCGGTCTACTACCTTGCCCGTCTGATTGAAGGAGGCGAACCCCCGGAATTTATTGCACGAAGACTGGTTATTTTGGCCAGTGAAGATGTGGGCAATGCCAATCCCCAGGCTCTGACACTCTGCACTTCGGCTATGAGCAGCGTCAAACAGATCGGCTATCCTGAAGCACGTATCATTTTAGCACAGGCTGTTATTTATCTCTGTGCTTCACCCAAGTCCAATTCAGCCTATATGGCTATCAATGCCGCGCAGCAGGCTGTACGAAGCGGTGAACTTTTAGCAATACCGAAAACGATTGTTCAGCAAAATTCAGGATATAAATATCCTCATGACTTTGGAGGCTGGGTAGCACAGGACTATCTAAGCAAACCGCTCTCTTTCGTAACCTTTAAACCTATCGGCTATGAACAAAAAATGGGTGAATGGCTTGACAAAATCCGAAAAAAGCAGACAGACGCCTAAACGTCTGCCAGGAGTCACTTTAAAACATTCTTTCAGTGATCGAGATCAAAAAACTTGTCTGCAGCATAATACATCATAAAAGAGAGTCCGATGGCTCCAATGGCGATCATCCATTCTGTCGGCGATGGTGTATATTCGACAAGTCCCGGAGGAAGGGAATACTCACGGATCTTAAGCGGCATCATCGGTGCGAGCTGTGTATCATGCACTAGATCATAACGCATAAAGAAAATACCTACCATACCTGTCATGGATGCGTAGACCATCAATTTTATGGCACGTCCTTTGCTTAAGACAATAATCACAAAAGGGATCAGCATCCCCAGCAATACCTCACCTATTAAAAAGTTTTTCGAAGTGATCATATGGATCGCGATATCACCACGTTCAGGCATCAGACCATAAATAGCTGTCAAAGCCCGCCAGACTTCAAAAAACATCAAAATAGCCAGCAATAACCCTAAGACCTGTGCCAGCGTGGTCATAGACTGCTTGACTTCAGGCGGAAACTTCATCTTATATCGCCATCCGTAAATTAAAAAGAGAAGGTATGACCCTGTCACCATGGCAGACAAAATAAAATAGAGTGGAAAGAAAACACCGTTGGCGATCGGACGGGCTACCAGAAATCCAAAAACCGCTCCCAGGTTGGAGTGTGCCGCAAGACCGACAACCAGACCGGCCAGTCCGAAGATCTTGGAATACTTATGATTATCGTTATTGAGAAAGAAAAATTCCATAATAATAAAAAAGAGATATAGCCCATAAAGGGTTCCCATCCACCAGATAGCCGAAGTCAATCCGGGAGTCAGTATGTTATAGATAACCATGCGGACAGGATGCCCGATCTCAAAGGCAATCACGACAAAACCTGTCGTAATCGTAATAATAGCTCCGATAATAGCACGTTTCCCCACGATCTTAAATGCTTTGATATTAAAGACATGCCCCAACGAGGACATAATACACAGCCCTGTACTCGATACAACAAAAAACACATACATTGCGATCAACAGACCCCAGGGATGTTGACGCGTAACACCATAAGCATGATGACCGTGCAGAAGATAGATAACAATACCGATAAGCATGAAAGTAAAAAGTCCTATACTGAGTAAAAACATAAATATATTTAACGGAGTACGTTCAAATTCAAAAAAAGATTTAACGGTATGTTTATTATACGGCAGTAATTTACTTAAATTCATTTCCGGTTCCTTATGTCAGATAAAAAAGTTTTGGTTTTGTACCGAGGTGCGCTTTTAAACTGTAATGTTCCCTGTCTCTGAGCACCTGGGAGATCTCACTTTCAGGATCATCGAGATCCCCAAAGATACGGACTTTTGTCGGACAAGTCGCCTGACAGGCCGTCGTCGTCTCCCCATGTATCAGACGCGTGTCTGAACAGAAATTACATTTATCTACCGTCACCGTTCTGTCATCCACATAGCGTGCGTCGTAAGGACAGGCCTGCATACAGTAGGTACACAAGATACACTGATCGGGATTGACACGGACGACACCATTGTCGTCATAATAGGTCGCATTGGTAGGACAAACCGTCTGACAGGGGGCATTATCACACTGCTGACATTGACTCGGCTGAAAATTGCTTGAGCCTATGCTGAGATCAGGGAAAAGTCCTTCTATCTCGTTCACTCCGACCCAGATACGATGATTATCGGCTCCGAGCAGGATCCCGTTCTCCTCTTTACATGCACTCTCACACGCCTTACAGTTGATGCAGCTTTTATAATCAAGCGCCATTCCATAACGTGCCATCATAGCCTCCTTATATCGACAATGGTCTCATGCATAGCCGCTGAGCCAAAAGTCTTTTCGTAGTGATCTTCAATGATGACATTATCGTTGGCACCGCGATGATGTGCCAGGGTCAACTCACTCGACTCTGCACCGAAGCCATGGATGAAAAAGACTACATTGGGACCGATCTTCTCTGTAGGATAGGCCTTGATCTGTATGGCCCCTATACTGCTTTTGACTTCGACCATATCAGCAAAGGCTATCCCTTTCTCTTTGGCAACCCGCTTGTTGATCCAGAGATAGTTCTCCGGCAGCAACTCTAAGAGCAGAGCATTATTCGCCGTTCCGCTTTGGGTGAACTGTCCATGCCGTCCTGTAATAAACTTAAACCGACCTTTTGGTGTCGGCGTATAGAGTTCGCTGCGCCATGTCGGCATCGCATCAACCCCTTTTTTCTTTTCAAGATTGTAAAGTGCACACGCGATCTTTTTCGTCGCAGTTCGAAATTTCTTATTTAAAACAGCGATCTCATTGATATCGACACACGTATCATGATAAGGCTCAAAATTCAGATCGCCTTTGATGATGGAGTAACTTTTCTTATGTTCAGGATAATATTCATATTCATTAACTGATTTCTTTTTAAAGAACTTATCCATGTCCGGATAAAAAACACCTTTTTCACGTAGTGTCTTCCAGGCTTCTTCACCATAGACACTCTCTACCATATGGTGATTGATGGTTTCCTGTGAATGACGATACCCATCAGCCAGGTCATACCCATCCTCTTCATAGACTGCTTTCTCACCACGATCTTCGATCTCTTCAAGCAGGGCCTCATCATATTTTTTTGAGATCTCAAAAAGTGGCTTGGAGAGCTTCATACCAAGACCCCGCATGATCTCAATGACCGGTTTGGTATCATACCTCGGCTCAACCACTTGCTTACGCAAAGCGATGGAAGGTTCTGCCCCGCCAAAGGAAGTGACCGGGTCTTCACGTTCGAGATAGACCGATTCAGGCAAAACAACATCTGCCATCATCACCGTGTCACTCGGCATGGTATCTATCACAACAACCAGATCCATCTTCTCAAGCATCTGCTTTGTCTTGGCTGTGTTGGGGATGGACATCATAGGATTTTGCTTGTAGGCGAAGAACGCGCGGACAGGGTAAGGTGCAGTCCCATCGATGATGGTATTTCGCCA
>DAOWOG010000177.1 GCA_030642185.1 Helicobacteraceae bacterium
AAACGACTGTTCACTATCTGGTCGCAGACCTGTTCAACTGCCCAAAAGAGTGGTTTCAAACATTTGACCTTGTCTACGAATGCAATACCATTCAGGTCTTGCCCGGTAAATACAGAGAACAGGCAAGAGAAGCCATCGCCAGTCTTGTTTCACCTAATGGATACGCCCTGGTTTCATGCCGCAGCCGCCTTGCAGGAGAACAGGATAATGACATTCCGCTGCCTCTGGATCGTCACGAAATTGACGGCTTTATCCGTTCCGGTCTTACAGAGAAAAGTTTTGAAGCCTATGATGATAAACAGCACCCACCTGTTCCCCATTTTTTTGCCTGCTATACCAGGTTACTTCCATAAATATTACCGAAATCTCGTACTTGTTCGAGGCAAATATGAAGTTCAGTTAGCCCGAAACAGGGTTCGGGTTCATCAAACGCCAATCAACGCTCGTTTTAGCGCCCATGCACCCTTTGACGCATCACTACAACCCTTCGATATCAATCATATTTACACGTGAGTATCCATCGGTAATAAATGCGGTTGTTCCATCAGAAGACAAAACGATATTATAGGCATAGTCAGATATATCCACCGTACTGCTTATAAAGGGAGCGGCCGGATTGCTGATATCTACTATTTGCAAACCGGCATATTCGTTTGGAACCATTGCTTTTGACCCATCAGCGGATAAAACGACATTATAGATATATCCAGACATATTAACCGAACTGATAATCAGAGGTGCACTCAGATCAGTGATATCAATAATCTTCAGGCCTGCATCCAGATCTGCAACCAATGCTTTTGTCTCGTCAGATGACAGAACAACACCCTGGGTAGAACCGGATGTATCTATCGAACCGATACTAAATGGTGCGGTTGGATCACTGACATCGACTATCACTAAACCCGCATCTCCGTCAGCGACAATTGCTCTATTTTCATCAGAAGACAATGCAACATCCCAGGCATATCCGGATGTATCCATAGAACCTACAATAGATGCTGCCGTTGTATCACTAATATTAATTATCTGTAGACCCGCATCACCATCAGCGACAAATGCTTTTGTCTCATCAGGCGATAAAACAATATTGGTTGCAAAATCAGGTGTATCTACAGTACTGATAATGAACGGAGCTGTCGGATCACTGATATCAACGATTTGCAAACCTGCGTTTCCGGTAGAGACAAATGCTTTTGTCTCATCAGAAGAGAGAATAACATGTTGAGGATAGTCCGGTAAATCTATGGAACTGATCACAAAAGGGTTGGATAGGTCGCTGATGTCGATCAGCTGCAATTTCAGATCTTCATATAATCCATATGCTGCGATGGCTTTTGTACCGTCAGACGTTAAAGCCAAAGTCCTGACTTCGAAAGTAGTTTCCTGTGCAATGATTGGAGAGACGCTGATTTTAACATGCGCCTCATTGCTACTGCCGTAGCTGTTGGCAGCTATCACCGTCAAATCATAGTGTGGCGTTATGAAATGATGCAGTTGAACACCGGAGGCGACATAGATATTTCCATCTGTGTTAATAATAAAGTCTTCCGATCCTTCGCCGATCAGGGCGATATCGTAAATGGTTGTATTGTTATCCACCCACATATCCAGCTTGCCCACCAATGCTCCCTCTTGAACCAAGCTGTTCACCGTAGTATTAAAATCCTGAAGCTCGGGAATCGTATGAACCCGGATATTGACATCAGTTTCCCTCTCTCCGACACTGTTGGCAGCAATAACTTTTAATCGGTAATTATTCTGGTTGGCATAGCTGAGTCCATTTTGCAGTGTTATCACACCATTCCCGTCAATAGCAAAGTCTTCTGATCCTTCGCCTTCAAGTCTTAACGATAAAATCCCGCTGTTCCCTTCATATACGATAGTCAGATTGCCTACAATACTGCCTAATGCGCTAGTCTCTTCCATAACAGCTGAAAAAGCAACAATACCGGGTACTTTATCTGAAATATTGATTTCGCTGATATCGACTATCTGTAAACCCGACCAATGATCAGCAACAAATGCTGTAGTTTCATCAGAAGACAAAACAACACCCAGTGCATAACCGGATGTATCTACGGAGCTGACAATAGTTGGTGCCGTTGGATCGCTGATATCGATGACCTGCAAGCCTGAACCTCCATCGGCGACAAATGCTTTTGTCTCATCCGAAGATAAAACAACACTCCGGGCAGAACCGGTTGTATCCATAGAACCAATAATAAATGGTGCAGCTGGATCACTGATATCTATTATCTGTAAACCGGAATCACCGTCAGCAACAAATGCTTTTGTCGCATCTGCAGAGAGCATAATACTGTAGGCAAAGTTGGATGTATCCAGTGAACCGATAAGAAAAGGAGCATTCAGATTGCTGATATCAATTATCTGCAAACCTGCATATCCATCGGCAACAAATGCTTTTTTTTCATCTGAAGATAATACAATTTCTTGTGCATTGCCAAAAGTTTTGAAGGAACTTATTATATATGGTGTCAAAGGATCACTTATATCGACGATCTGCAAGCCTGCATTTCTATCGGCAATCAATGCTTTTGTCTCATCCGAAGATAAAACAATATCCTGGGCAGAATCGGTTGTATCTATAGAACCGATTATTGACGGGGCCGCAGGATCACTGATATCATAAACATGTACACCTGAATAACTATCTGCAATAAAAACTTTTGTCCCGTCAGAGGATAAAACAGCATTATTCGCAGAACCGGATGTATCTATAAAGCCGATACTGCGATCTCTAAGTAAGATATGCAGCGGTGCACTGATATGACCGTTAAGTGTAACACTGAGATAATAGACATCCTGATGTGAAATGTTCAGTATCACACCGTCTGCAATATGAAGACGGCCACTGAGATCAATACGAAAATCTTCACTGCCGCCTCCCGACAGCGACACGGTTTCGATCAGCGTACCATAGGCATGGATACGCATCTGTCCCACATAGCCTCCTGCCGTTGTTCCTTCAAAAAGAGTGAGGGACAACGGTTCGATCTTTGGTGTTGCAGTAAGAGAGATATTGATATCAACAGGATCGCTTTCACCCTGTGCATTAACGGCGACAACCTGCAGGTGATAGGCGCTCTGTTGAGAATAATCAAGGCTTATTCCATCTCCAAGTTTCAACGTTCCGTTTTTGTCGATGACAAAAGTTGTATTGTCATCGAGCTTAAACGCCTCAATGTCAGCACTGCCTTCGTCAATGACGGTAAGCGAACCGATAATAGAGCCTTCGCTGATATTATCTTTTATCAGTATACTCAAACCTTCGATCACTGGAGGGGCTGGAATTATTGCACTCTCAATATTAATGATTAAAGCAATAGTTCTACTTACCTCAGTATCATTATAAGCTGTCAATTGCAGCGTATAGTTTTTCTTTTCAGCATAAGGCGACAATGGTTTGAGCAGCCGGAGTATACCGTCCATATCTATTGTAAAATAATCACTGTCCTCCCCTTCAAGATCAATTGCAAGCAGCGGACTGTTTCCGGAAGAAATCGCAAGTTGTGATACGATCGTACCTGTCAGAGTGTCTTCGTCAATCTGTAACGGCATTTCAGGCAGAAGGATTTCAGGTGCATCGGCTACATTGCCAATATAGATTTTCAACAAAGTCTTCGGACTCCCCCCGTGATCGTTCATTGCCTGTACCAGAAGAGAGTAGCTTGTATGTACTTCAAAATCAAGGTTGGCATTGGTATAAACTACACCTTCCGGATTAATAGCAAACACTCCTGCGCTTTCTCCCGAAAGCTGATAACTGTTTATTGCACTGTCGCCTTCGCGGAGTACTGCTAATCGGCCGATTTCAGTACCAATCGTAGCATTTTCGTCGACTTGTAAAGCTGTTGCCCGCAAAAGGGGGACATTTCCTACAAGATTATAGATCAGATCATAGGCATCCTGGTAAATATCCTCATCAAGCAGCACCTTCTCAACAATCGGCTTTATCTGCACATTATAATCGGCAACGGTCAGGTCAGTATCAAACTGCGGCATCCACTCCAGCAGGTCGATATGCGAAAGATTGGAATCGCTGTCAGGGTGGACTTTTGAGCGCAGCAGACGTGCGGTAACTTCATCCAGTGTTTCAATGATTGCATTATCTTCTTCTCCGTTCATTATCTGCTCTTTAACAATCTGAAAAGCAACCTCTGTCAGAATCGTCACTTTCGGCTGAAGGGTTTTAAACATTTTTCCGGACAAGACGGCATGAATCGTTCCAAAATTTTGTGTCGGTTGAAGATCAACTTTCAGATCATCATCCGCGTCGATATCCAACCCACCATGTATTTCCAGAATATACAGGGCATTGTCATCAAGTCCTTCGATCAAAGTAGCAGGAAAATTAAACCGTCCGGCATTAAGC
>DAOWOG010000052.1 GCA_030642185.1 Helicobacteraceae bacterium
GGAAAATCGCATAGCCGTACGATTTTTTAAAAAACGGACCTGCACGTTTGCTGCTTTTAAACTCTTTAAGCGCATTTTGATATTTCGCTTCCTCTTTTGCTGCATCGTCAGCACTTGCCGATGTTACTGCCAGCATGGCAATCAACATCAATCCCAGGATTTTTTTCATGATCTTTTCCTCTTGTTAGAATTATTTCAAGGGCACCTCTAAAAACCCTAGTCAGTCTCAGAGGTGCCCTCAAATTCTAGCAGAATATCATCGTTTGTTCTATCAGAAAACTGCTAATTTTCATAATCCTTTCCATTCGTTGTCAGATACGGAGTTATTTCGCCACTAATATTGCGGTATCTCCAATAACTTTGGCAGTTTTCTGATAGGAGTTTTCTAGGGATATATGTTAAAATGCCCAGAATATATTTAGGAGAAATCAAATGCTTTTAAAACGACTTATTTTCACATCATTCTTATTGGGGACAAGCCTCTTTGCCGAGGTAGAAGACAAATGGACGATCAATGCCGGCGGAATGTTCGTCACAAATTTTGAAACCGATATGCAATTAAGCAAAAAAGGCTTTCCTGTCGGGGCCAAGATCAATACCAAGGATCAGCTTGGCTTAGACAGCGATACAGCGACCTTCCGTCTTGACGGTTACTATCGTTTTACGGAACATCACGCCATTGAGGGCTCTTATTATGCTGTTAGAAGTGATGGACACAGGACCGTCAGCGGTGAATTTGAATGGGACGGGGATATCATCGGAGCCGGTGCCCGGGTAGACAGCTATTTTAATATGGATATTTTCAAAGTCAACTATCTCTACTCTTTTTATCATAATGATCGTGTAGAACTTGCACTGTCTGCGGGTCTGCATGTCACATCTATCGATTTGGGTATTACAGCCAGAGGGACTGTCAATGATATCCCCAGCGAAACAGTATCGGCAGGAAGCAGTGTCACGGCACCGCTTCCGATCGTAGGATTCAAAGGTCAGTACACCATTATCCCGAAATCTCTTTTTGTGGAGTACAAAGCCGACTATTTCTTTATTGAGTTTGACACCTATAAAGGTTCAATTGTCAGTTCTATTCTCGCACTTGAATACCATTTTGTCGAGCATGTCGGTGTCGGTCTTGGTTTTGACTCCACCATTATCAATGTCGAAATGGATGACGGGGATAAAAAAGTTGAAGTTGAAAACACACTCGCAGGTATCCTGCTCTACTTTACTTACGTCTACTAACAGCAGGTTGGATCAGACGGGGTTGATTTGAGATATTTTTTCCTTTTCCTGGCACTGCTGTTTCAACTCTTCGCTGCCGAGCCGTCATCGGCAGCTACTCAGACAGAAAAGTCTGACAGTTGTGAACACTATTCATACTGGACAGCATCTCACCTCAAACATCTTTTTCAAGAACAGAATTACCGTGAATGCTATGACAGTGCGCTCGCATCCCATGCCTTTGATGATCCGACCACACAGTGTTACCTCAGTCAGTGTGCACAAAAACTTGGCTACGACAACATGGCGATTGGTGCACTTGAGCGCATTCTTTTACTTCAGCCTGAGAACATTGAAGCCATACTGGAACTGACTGACATCTATCACAGACTGGGCCTGAACAAGCAAAGAGACCTTATGGCCGCCTCGCTGCAAGCCTACCAGCTTACACCGCTCCAGCGTACCCAGTTGGCAACACTGGTCTCAACGAAAGATCAAAAGCTCTCTGCCTTCAGTACCAGTATATCTGTCGGCGGCGGCTATGATACCAATCTCAATATATTGCCGACGGAAGATGAAGTTGAAAGTGCCTATGCCCGTGTCGGCATTGAGATAAGTTTTGCACATGACCTTGTTAAAAAAGGCGGTTGGTTTGTTAATGGAAGTTTCAATTATCTCCATCATACCAACAAAAGTGCACACTTATTCGATATAGATTTTCTAAATACAAGTGCCGGTCTGGGTTATAAGATGAAGGGCTTAAGCATCACCGTACCGCTCTATTATAGACGACTCTTCTATCTGGAGACTGATCTGCTGCAGGAATATGGCGTAAAACCTTCTGTCGATATTATCCTGTCAAAATCATTTATCTTAAATGTAAACGGTATCCTTGCCAAACGAGAGTTTCTGTCTGCTGCCTACGAGGGGAAAAGTTTTGAATCGTATGGAGGAGGCATCGGAGGGATATGGTTATTTGGAGGAAATTTCATCTATATCAACGGTAAATACAGAAGCTTTACCGAAACAAAAGACCAACCGACCATTTTTACGGCAAAGGACAACTATGTCTTTAGTGTTGGAGGAAATTATTTGCTCAATGAGATGCTGAGAGTGCAGTTTAGATACCGTCTTAGAAATGATCATTTTGATGATTTTTATGAGGCAGGCAATAAACGAGATGATACCAACCATGCCGTAACCTTTGGTCTCGATTTCATCATGAACGAACACTGGAAGATCATCCCGCTTTACCGATACACTGCCAACCTGAGTGACTACGCTCCGGCGACCTACCATAAGCAGGTCACTGAGCTGTCACTTCAGTACAATTACTAAGGAGTATTATGCGCTTTTTTGTACTATCACTTTTTATCGTTATTGGACTCAATGCAGGTAATGTCACGCTTTCAGCACTCATAGGCACAGTAAAAGCAGACAAAAAGCTTGTTCTTGGTGATAGATTGCAGAGCGATACGGATTATACTGTTGGCAGTAACAGTAAAGTGCAGCTTCTGCTTAACGACACAGGTGTTATTACCGTCTCGCAAAACAGTATCTTTAGTATCAAAGCGATCAGTGATGACGCTATTACCCTCTTTTTTGAGAAAGGTATCTATAAGATTGTCAACCTGGCCAATCAAGATCAGGATCTCAAACTTTTCATCAATACACCGGAACTCATGATGGAAATGACTGACACTATTACCCTCTTCAAGATTACATCAACAGATCTGAAAGCAGCATGTGTAGCAACGTCTTTTACTGTACATCATGAAGATAAGACTATAATCGTCAAGAAAAACGAGATGATTGTTATGGAGAACGATTCACTGAAAAGAGTACCATTAAACTACGATAATTTTTATGAAGTTATCTTACGAAAAGAGCACGTCGACCTCGACGAAGTACACGAAGAGAGCAATATGGAAGATCCAACGGACCTGGAAAATTAACTATGGGTAGCATATGAAATATTTTTCTTTTTTTCCAGCGCTTATCTTTTTCATACTGCTTAGTGTCACCCCTGCTGATGCAAATGATCAACACAGTTCCAATGTATCTGGTGCAACAGTACTAGCGGCCAATGATTCCAGTACTGAATCATCCGATGTTATTAAAGTAGAAGACACCTCCGGATTAAGTGAAGAGGAAGTAAGCAAGATTGCGCAAGAAGCCGACAAGGCGGAAACCGAAGCAGTTATTGAAAAGAGTGTCAGTGAGAAGAAGCCGGGTATTGTGTCTCAACCACTAAGAAAAGAGGCCGTTTGGGAAAATCTATCACCGACACCGACAAAATTTGACTGGATCGAACTCACATCCGGCGAATGGCTCAAAGGTAAATTTAAAGCCATGTATGAAAAAGAACTGGAGTTTGACAGCAAAGAGATGAATCTCCAGACCTTTGATTTTGATAAGATCAAGCAGCTTCGTACCTATCGCATTGTTACCGTAAATATTGTTGTAGAAGATAAAGGACATGAGGGGCTATTTGGCTTACGTCAAACAACCATTGAAGTGACAGGCGTTTTGCGTCTGGATGACCAAACAGTCACAATTATACGTGGTGACGGTCCCTTGGAATTTCAACGTAAGCAGATTATTTCCATCGTTTATGGCGGTGAGCATGAGTATGAGTACTGGTCAGGAAAGATGACCTTTGGACTGGATGTCAGACGGGGAAACAGTGAGAAATTCGATTTTACAACTATCGCAAAAATACAACGACGTTCATCAAAGACACGGTTTAAAGTAGATTATATAGGGAATGTTTTCAGTGCCAACCAGTCAGAGACAGCCAATAATCACCGTATTACCGAGAATTTTAATGTATCACTATCAAAAAGCTTCTATTACACTCCGATTTTTGCAGAGTATTTCAGAGACAAATACCAAAATATCAGCAATCAGTATACGCTCGGTATCGGTATTGGTTATATCATCGTAGATACAAAAAAGGTTGATTGGGATATCTCCGGTGGTCCCGCAATACTCTATACCGAGTATGATACTGTAGAAGAGGGTAAAGATCTTTCCAGTAAAACAGGCGCCCTGGAATTAAGTACAACCTACGATGTGGAAATAACAAAACGTGTTGATTTTAACTTTAACTATAGACTGACACTTTCAAGAGACGATACTGGGGGCTATAAACATCATATGGTCACCGCACTCGAAAATGAAATAACAACCTGGCTAGATGTTGACATTACCTTTATTTGGGATTACACACACAACCCTCAACCGAATGAAGATAAAACGGTACCAGAACAGAATGATCTGCAATTAGTGGTCAGTCTGGGTGTTGATTTTTAATAAAGCGGCCTGACATACTAAGGTCGATACAATATCAAAAAAATAAATCTTGGGTGTTAATGAAAACAATACTACTTTCTCTTCTTATCTCTTTTCTTTTTTTGGGTTGTGCTACGAGACCTCCGGCACTTCCTGAAACACATGCACAGAAGCTGCCATGGGGTGCGATAGACCTCGATATAAGCTCTGATCACAACTGTTCTATCAAGCATAGTCTTGGAACGGTACTGACGCAAAAGGCAAACAGATACAGCGGACACAACGGGACGGTTCCTCTTGATATCCTGACACTGACAGGCGGCGGTTCACGCGGTGCATTTGGAACAGGCTTTCTCGTCGGATGGAGAGACAGAGGCGACATGCCTAAATTTGACATCGTCACGGGTATCTCTACCGGTGCTGTCATGGCCCCTTTTATTTTTCTCGGCGGGGATGAGCTGAAAAAAGCAGAGTATTTTTATACCAAAATGAATACAGAAGATATTTTTGAAAGATCCTGGCTTAACTTTTTCGGTTATGGCCACATCATGAACGCCAAACCCCTGAAAAAACTTTTTAGAGAAAATTTTGATAAAGCCTTTTTAGACAAAATGGCCCTCGAACATAGAAAAGGCCGCCGTCTTTACATCGGCACTACAAACATCGATACAGGACAGTTGATTGTCTGGGATATGGGTGCGATCGCCTCAAGCAACAGAAGTGACAAGTATGAGAGGTTCTCTGACATCATTTACGCTTCTACAGCCTTACCTGTCTACCTGCCGCCGCAATATATGGAAGTAGATATTGAGGGAGAAGCCTATTATCAGATGCACGTGGACGGCGGTATCTACTCTCAGGTCTTCATGATCGGTCTGCTGGTCAACTGGGGGGAAGTGTTAAACTTTAAAAAGAGTGCAAACACAGACTTTGATGTAACACTTTATACGGTTGCCAATAGAAAGTATAGACAAAGAGATATGTATAAACCCATAGAACAGGCACCTTTCAGCATTATAGAGGCCTATGTATTAACCGAGATGGATCTTCTCTTTGACCGGAGCATCTATAGACTCTACACCAGTTGTAAAGAAAAGGACATTAACTTCAAAATGGCTACCATACCGGAAAAAATGGAAGAGATCGTCATCGAACCTACCGAATTTAACCCGGAAAACATGATAAAACTTTTTAATGTAGGCTACAACCTTGGCAGACATGACTTTGTATGGAAAGAGAAAGTCTCATTTCATGAATATGATGATAATAAATAGAAAACTTTTTTAATGAAAGTCCTGTTCTTTTTATTTGCCGTCTTTAGCTCTCTCTATGCGCAAAGCGATGAAGAGAGTATTGCGCAAAAAGCGTATCAGGCAAATATTAATGCCCTGATGGTCTTTACTTCTCAAGAAGGTCTGAACAGCGGGCACTATCGCTTCACTGATGCCGGGTTCAAGATGGATATCTACCACCTTCCATTTCTCTACCACTTCAAATCCAGCTATGAAAATATTAATTTTTTTATCATGGGCAATGTCGGCTACAGCCGTACCATACTCGATGGTACTATTGCCGTTCCTTCACAAAATGAAGTGTTGGATTATGACAACCATTTGCGTACCTACACAGGAGGGCTTGGCGGGGGCATACGGTATCAAAACGAAAATGGTATCAATATACTGGCAGGACTTGAACTTATCTACTCACGTACCGGGATCAGTGTTCGTCAGCCCGATGATGACATTGGTGATGCCATTGAAGACTTTTTCAAGAACAAGTTTAATGACAACCTTACCTACAAAGTATTGACGCAGATAGAGTACCGAAAAGCATACAAAGGCTTCGAACCTTATGCCCTGCTCAGTTATAAACTCTATGAGACAAAAGCCGATTTCAGTTTTGATGCCCTCACTTCTTTCACAACACAAGCCAGTGTGACTTCATTTGGCCTCGGTGCCGAAACACCGCAACTGTATACCTTCAACCAAATGTATTTGACACTGGAAGCCTATCTGTACGGCCATTACCTCGGAGGCGACATTACCGACGTTGTCGGATTTGACACCTATTCTACTGTCGGGGCAGTCGCCTACTGGAATACACCTGAAAACATCAGTTGGGCCGAACGTTTTTTTCTTGAACTAAGCACCGTCAACTCCAGCGGCCTGGAAGGTTATAATGTGGGAATCGGATTTACCGTAGATTTTTAGAGGTACCCATATGTTACATCCTTTTTCAAATATTTATCTATAATGGTAGCGGCACTGTGCAATAAGCAAATGTGTATCGGTAACTTTATAGACCAGTCGATGTTCAATAGTAATGCGCCGTGACCAATAGCCTGACCAATTATATTTTAAGGGTTCAGGTTCTCCGATACCTTCAAAAGGTTCTCTTTGAATCTCTTTTATTATTCTGTTGATCTTTTTTAAAATCTTTTTATCTTGTTCTTGCCAATAGAGATAATCACTCCAGGCATCATCTGCAAAGCTAAGTATCATTCTTCTATAAGCTCTTTGGTCTGTCCGAGGCCATTTTCAAGTTGATCAATCGCTCGATTGAGCCGTGTTGCATTGGCTTGACTCTGCATAAGATACATAGTCTCCTCCATCGCACGATAATCTTTCATAGAGAGGATAACTACAGACTCCTTATTTTGGCGCGTCACTATAACTGGCATTGCATCGTCAACCACTGAGTCCAGGGTACGTGCC
>DAOWOG010000021.1 GCA_030642185.1 Helicobacteraceae bacterium
AAAACAGTGGAAATTGAAACAATTATGATTATCGCATTTGCTGCGGCACTGGGGCTTTCTCTTTGGAAGTTATATGCTTTTTTTCCAAAAAAGCGGCTTGCTGATGATGACACCACATCTGAATCCGTCAATGAACTGACAACCATTGTCATCCAAAGTATAGTCCAAGGTCATAACGAACAGGGCGAACTTACTCACGAAGAGCTTTTTTTGCGTATAACCACCCATGAAAACTTCGATAAAGAACACTTCTGGCGGTTCAATCACAACCGCCTGAACCAACTTCTGCGCAGCTACTATCTTGAGTTTCCCCATACCGATTCACTCAAAACGATCTATCTCAATGAAAAAAAGAGTGAATAATCCTGAAGAGGTTTTTACTGATACCAGTGCCGTTGTAGCAGTGAGGCGCCTTTATATTCATCGACCAGAACGCGTACAGGTTTGTCATCCGATATCGATAAAAAAATTATCTTCTCCCCTTCTGTGATCTTTATCATTTTTGTCTCTCCGCCCAGACGTTTAAAATCTCCTAGGGAGAGATGTTCAAAAACTGTAGAGAGAATATGCTCATTCTTTGGAAGTTGCAGATTAGTAATATTAATATCATCAAGCATAAACTGATAAATCAAACGTTTCTGCAGCAGCAATGTCGAAAAGTAGGTAGCACTGTTACGCATAGCAGGGGAATTGACCAGATGACGCTGTAAAGAACCCAGTATGTTGATGCTGTCAATTTTTGCACAGGCCATGCCTGTCAGCGCCAATAAATGTTCATCGCGTTTTCCACTATAATAGGCACTCATCCCTTTGTTACAAACCGATCTGTACTTCCCTGCTTTATACTGACTAACCAACTTTTCAGCGATTTCCGCCTGACTGGCTGAAACCAAAACAAGCAGTGTTATAATAAAAATTCTTATCACGCTTGTTTAAATCCCAATATACATATCTGATTTACCTCTTCATCAAGCTCAACATTATGTTCATTTGCCCAGACGATAATTTCGCTGTCATGATTCATGAATGCTTCATCTGCAAGCATGTCATTTTTAATTTTTATCATGTTTCGATCACTCGTCAAAGAAAGATAGTAGTCACTATGCACAAAAAACTCTTCCAACTCCAAAAGAGCTTTAACCATCATATCAAACTCAGAATAGTTTTTTTCGATACATTCTACGCGATCTAACAATTTTTCATCGTTTCCATATCCGCATATACGTAACAATTCATACTTCATGTATAGCCTTTTTAAATACCCAATGTGCTGTTATTAAATCATACCATAACTCATCCGGTAAGAGTACTTAAATAATACACTGTAACCTGTCGCAGACTCTTTTTTCGCTACCGTAATAAAATATATGGTAAAATCCAAAACTAGAGATAACAACAGTGCGAAGGACTCTAATGCGACTTACTATTGATGAATATGCACGGCAGTTTAAAATGTCAAAAGAGATGATCCATTCAAAGCTTCGGGCTAAACGTCTTGAATACATTATTGAAAACGGCACAACCTATATCATCCTTCATCAGCATCCTCAAACAGAAAACAGGAACAGTCAATCCAACAGCAGCGTAAAACCGGCAGAAAAAATGCCTGCTCGTCCAAAAACGACTGTCGGAACGATCATCGCACTCTATCAGAAAGAAAATCGCCAACTTAAGTCCCGTATTGTAGAACTTGAAAATAAAATTGACCGTCTGATTGATGACAAAGAGCAGATGCTTCGCGATGAACGGGACCGTATAGAAAAGATCTATACCAACCGTGATGAACAGCTTAAATCATTTTTGGAATTGATCAACACCAAACTTTTGCAATCCTCTCAGGGAACAGTTCATGATATCGACCTTGATCAGGATACAGAGCCAGTCGCCTATGACGCTGCATCCATAGAAGCTTCATGGCAGCAGAGCCATTTTGTCGAACTGCGTAAATATCTCAAAACACTCGAGCTTGATTCGGCATCCAGAAAGGCAATCAAAAAAAGATTCGCAAACGGATACGGATATGATGTACGTGTCATCCAGCAAAACGGCGAATTTTTTCTTGATTTTTCCAAATATGACTACAGTGATCTATTAAAGCACTGATTGGCTTTTCTATCTCCTCCTCGTCAAAACTTCAGAACACCTCTCAAAAAACAGATACGGGTCCTTACATTCATCAAGACTTTTTATACGATAAACCGTATATATAACATATATTTATTGATAAAATACTGTTATTTTTCTCATTCTATTCGATTATTGTCATATAATATAAATTAATATAGACATTACATACATATTTTTGCATATTTTAAGAATCAATACTCTAAACTTTGAACATGGAACTGATCGATGTTTTCAATATTCTTCACAATGCAGTTGAAGCTCAAAGTAACGGTAAAAAAATCTCCCAAAAGGAGATGGCACTTTTTGTAGGTGTCTCAATGCGTACTTATCAGGATTGGAAACTGGGAAATGCCAAACCTCAGGCTGCCCGCGTAGTGCTGGAAATGCTCGGAAAACTTGATGATGAAGATATCATCAGAGTGGTCCGTAAAATCAACCGACTTGGGAGTCAAAGGTGAATACGCTAACTGAACAGGAACGCATCGGTCTTGAAGATGTCTTTTTATCTATCTCAACACCATCTTCAAAAATAGCCTATTTTGCAAAATTCAGGCATGCAACTGCCGGATTGTTTAAAAAGAGGTTTTCGATCAGAGTAAGCCATATCCCCCAAAATATGCTGCTTATCGTCAAAAAAAGCTTTAAAAAGCCAGCTTTTCCGCCTCTTTTTAATAAAATTGTAAAAATGAAGAAAAAATTAAGCCAATAGACTATAAAGTACTTTAAGTCTATCACTTAAACATCCTTCATTTCCTAGCAGGTGGGGGGTTTAGGGAGAGTTAGATATCTATTCAAAGGGGTGAGAAATGAATAAAGCGCAGTTCGTTGAGTTGGTACAGAAAAGCGGTGACTACAAAACAAAAGTAGAGGCAGAAAATGCTATCAGTGCATTTACAGATGCTGTCACTGATGCATTGGTTGCACAGGAAGATATTTCACTTGTCGGTTTTGGCGGTTTTACAGCTGTATTGCAAAAAGGTAAAAGCGGTACCGTACCGGGTACAACCAAAACATATACAACTCAGGACAAAATGGTTCCTAAATTCAAGCCGGGTAAAAGTCTTAAAGATCGCGTTGCTGCCGGTAAATAAACAGCACCATATACTGCGTTTTTCGCAGTATACTATTTAACACACCTTCAAAAACCTTTTTTTATTTTAAACTTCAAATACTATTTTCTATCATGCTTAGTACTTAAGTACTTTTATTGCACAATTCTCTACCAAAATAAGGATGACATATGCAAAAAGTAGTAAAAACTGACCGAGAGTGGCGCGAACAGCTTTCACCGGAGGCTTACCATGTCTGTAGAGAGCACGGTACAGAAGCAGCGTTTAGCGGTGCTCTTTATGACTATAAAGGTGAAGGAGTCTATCACTGTGTCTGCTGTGATGCACCCCTTTTTACTTCCGATACCAAGTTTGATTCCGGGACCGGATGGCCAAGTTATTTTGAACCGGTTTCAGCTGAAGCCATCATAGAACATCGGGATAAAAGTTTCGGTATGGTCCGCGTTGAAGTTGTCTGTGCAAGCTGTGATGCCCATCTTGGACATGTATTTGAAGATGGTCCCGCACCGACAGGATTACGTTACTGCATCAACTCTGTCTGTCTGACAATCGAAGAGGATTAGTCTTTGTCATCGGACATAGGTCCGATGAGATTTTTAGAAGTTGTACTCGACTCCGGCAGAATAGAGGTTGATAAACTCACCCTGATACGTAAAGTCAACATAGGCACCCCAGTTGTCATTAAACTTATACAGACCGTTCACACCGCTGCTAAACCCGATATCACGCGTATGGACACTTTCAGAATCACCCAGGTTTGGCAAAATAATACCAAAACGCGGACGAACATAAAAACCGCTGTCATTCACGTTGATCGTATACGCTGCATACGTTGCGAGTGTCAATACGTTTTGTTTATCATTTCCATACTCAGGATCCAAAACAGATTTGGTAATTTCGACTTCTGCTGAAAAGTTTTGAAGCAGTTGATCAAACTTCATACCGCCTCGCAGGATCAATGCAGCACCACCGTCTATACCGCTGATATCCGGTACGGCCTCATAACCCAGTCCGCCGCCGATATAGAAATCAGATGTCTCTGCGTTTACAGCAGTTGTCATCATCAATGTTGTCAATAGTATCCAGATTTTCTTATTCATTATATCTCCTTGATTTTGTTTCGGAATTGTAGCCCAATATGTTTTAATTGCGCTATAATCTCGCCAAAAAAAGGCCCTGTATGCTTAAAGCCATTGCTCTCACTTTCTTTCTGATCATCTCACTCTATGGTACGGAATCACCCAAACACCCGCATGTTGTCCTGCAAACGACACAAGGCACTATTGAATTGGAACTCTTTGACGATGCCGCACCTCTGGCCGTCGAAAACTTTGTGACACATTCGAAAAACGGTTACTATGACGGTCTGATCTTTCATCGCATCATCAAGAACTTTATGATCCAGGGCGGTGATCCTACCGGAACTGGACGCAGCGGAGCATCCATCTGGAACAAACCTTTCAAAGACGAGTTTAAACAGGGCCTTGTATTTGACAAAGCGGGTATCCTGGCCATGGCCAATGCCGGTCCGTCAACAAACCAAAGCCAGTTTTTTATTACCACTGCTCCGACACCATGGCTCAATGGCTATCACACCATCTTTGGAAAAGTTGTCAAGGGTATGGATGTGCTTAAAAAGCTCAACAACATTCCGACGAATGGCCGCGATCGCGGTGACCGCCCTCTTATAAAGCAGGAAATTATCAAAGCCACTGTCATTATTCCAACAGCCAAATAGAAAATTGCGGCATTGAGCCGCTCCAAAGACTTCTTAATTGCAGGGCACCTCAAATGCCATTAAGCTAAGAGAGTAAAATGTCAAAAAAAGGTGGCCAGACTATTTCGGGGGTGAGACTTTAGTCTTACTTTCAGGGCTTGACAGGCTTGTTAATGCGACTAAAGTCGCAGCCCCGAGAACGTAAAATCGCTTAGCCTAATGGCATTGCAGGGCAGCTCTATGCGTTCCTGATTGCACGGGCAACACGCAGTGCCTGGACATGCTCTTTGACATCATGTACACGCAGTATCTCTGCACCGTTTTCAACTGCTTTGAGATGAATAGCCAAGGTTCCGCCAAGGCGCTCTTCTGTCGGAGTTTTGATGATTTTATCGATCATTGATTTCCGGCTTGCACCGACCAGCAGCGGACGTTTAAACTTTAAAAAATGTTCCAAATGAGCGATGAGTTCCAGGTTATGCTCCAGCGTTTTGCCAAATCCTATCCCAACATCCAGTACAAGCTCTTTGATATCGAATTTTTCTGCTTTTTCAAGACGATGTTCAAAAAAGTCTGAAACATCACTCACAATATGCTCGTAATGCGGAGATAACTGCATCGTCTGCGGTGTACCCTGCATATGCATCATAATGACAGTCGCATGATACTCGGCACTTATTCTGCACATCTCATCATCTGCCAGCCCGGTGATATCATTGACAATGCCAAAACCCCTCTCAAGTGCATACGCAACCACGTTCGGTGTATAGCTGTCTATACTGAATGTTGTCTTTTCAAAAAGTTTTTGGGCATAGATGGCATCAATAATCGGTTGAATACGTCTCATCTCCTCTTCGGCACTCACCTGAGCACTTCCCGGACGAGATGAAACAGCACCGATATCAATAATATCCGCACCCTCCTTTATCATCGCGCCAATGGCTGAAACGGCAGCGTCTCCCCTGAAACGGCTTAACGTATAAAAACTGTCGTCATTGGCATTGATAACACCCATGACCTTGACCTCTTTTTCTGCATGCAAAGCGGCGAAACGTTTTAGCTCATGGGCAAGCGCTTTAAGACCAAAAGGCTGAGCAAGCTCTTTGCGGCTTAACTCCAAAAGCTGCTTTTCGTTCACGATCAAAAGGGCATCGACCCTGCTGTGTAATGCCGTTACCGTTCCCTTTGGAACAGCCAGTTCTGCCCCGATAGAGAGCGCGTCCTGTTTTAGAATATTGGCGGCACCTACATGCATACTGCGAATATAGAAAAGATGAAGTTTCATCTTCGAAGCCATAATTTTTATGCCTCCACTCTCTACACCAAGTGCTTTCAGGTAGGCTCTGGCATCAATATGCGTAGAGAGTTTTTCAATCTGCACGGCGTTTTTCCGGTAAAAATTGCATCAATATCATCAGCAGAATATTCTGAAATCTTCCATTGAGCTCCACAAGCCGGTATGCCCGCTCAAAAGCACTCAGTTGAGCCGTAGTCAATGTCAGTTTTTCAATCACACTGGCTTGATGAAACAAGCCTTCTATCAATGCTTTGGCATCATGTTTGGAGAGTCTGTCATGTGCCTTGACAAAATCAAACAGTACGGACAGGTCCAAAGAGGCAAGCCGTATATCCACTGAAACGACCTGGGAGGCTTCACTCTCCTGGATCAATGGCAGACGCGAGCGTACGGTAGGCAGAAGAATAGATTTAGTCGGGGCGATAATAATAAACTCTATATTTTTGGGAGGCTCTTCCAAAACCTTTAACAGAGAGTTTTGAGCGACAACCGTAAAATTTTTTGCTGCCAGTACAATGTATTTGACGGAAGCTTCGCTGATATAGGCTTCATTGACAACCGCCTTGGCATCTTCTATGAGAAAATCATCTTTGATAAAACCGACAACACGCTGCGGATGAAGTCGCTCCTGAAGTGCCGTAAACTGTTCATCAAGGTGGGCCGAGATGATAATGTGGCTCCGCGTCATGTCATTCATCGATACTGACTTCTCCAAACAGCATAGCATTAAGTGTCATATTGAAAAGACGGTAAAGCTGAAGAAGCTTGATATCGATGATCGGATCATAGGAACGCAGTGTCAGGGCATTATGAAAGTCTTCATCCATAATCCATAAATAACTCTCATCATAGCGCTTGGCAATATCGGCACGTTTGTCATTACCCTTGCCGACATACCAGAAGAAGAACTCTCCTTTATATGAGAGTTCAAGCAGATCAATAAGCATATCGATCGATTCGCTGCCGCTTATCGCATCAAATCCGGGATAGATACGATCCAGACTGACCAGGGGAATCATCGGTCGCTCCAGTGTAAGCTGATTAATAGACGAAATCACGTAGTCTTCAAACCATTTATGCTTGTGATCCGTGATCAGAACAACTGTTTTTCCCTCAAGTATCTGCTTAATCGCCTGTGCCGTCGTGGAGGTCCAGTCAAAACGTGACTCCTCCAGCCAATTTAGCATAGCTCCTTCAGAGCGGATAGCTTCAAGTGTCCATTTTATAAACTGCTGCATCTGCTGCCTTTTTTGGCGATATTCTGAAATATGTCTAAACTATTTTTCCAGTTCGTATACACTGTGAAGCGAACGCACTGCCAACTCAGCATATTTTTCAGCAATGACCATCGAAACTTTAATCTCAGAAGTAGAAATCATCAGGATATTGATATTTTCATCTGCCATCGTCTGAAATGCTTTTGCCGCCACACCGGTATGTGATTTCATACCGACACCGACGATAGAGACCTTACAGATACTCTCATCATATCCATACTCTTTTATTTCGTTATTGCTGATAAATTGTTCGACCACACGTTTGGCATCACCCAGTTCGTTCATAGGAACGGTAAAATCCATATTGGTAGTACCGTCATGTCCGGATGTCTGGATGATCATATCGATGTTGACATCGCTGTCTGCCAGTCTGCCGAAGATATCCGATGCGATTCCCGGACGGTCTATGACACCGCTCAGTGAAATACGTGCCTGACTACGATCAAGTGCGATACCGCTTACTAATGGTTCTTCCATAATATTTTCTTCCTTTGTTATGAGCGTACCTTCAGCTTCAGAGAAACTTGAACGGGTTACGAGATTGACATTGAGCTTTTTTGCCAGTTCCACTGAACGGTTTTGAAGCACCTTCGCACCAAGTGAAGCAAGTTCAAGCATCTCATCATAAGAGATTTTATCAAGCTTTTTCGCTTTGGGTTCGATACGCGGATCCGTCGTATAGATACCTTCCACATCCGTATATATTTCACACAGATCAGCTTTCAATGCACCGGCAACAGCAACAGCGGAAAGATCACTTCCTCCCCTGCCGAGTGTTGTCACCTGCCCTTTTTCATTCACACCCTGAAAACCGGCAACCACAACAACATTTCCGTCCGAAAGCAGATCCTGCATAACACTTGGATCGATACTTTCGATGCGGGCTTTTGTATGCATGCCATCGGTCATAATACCGGCACGGCGTCCACTCATCGACAATGCCTTGTGGCTCATCGCGTTAAGTGCGATGGAAAGCAGCGAAGCCGTAACACGTTCACCGGAACTTAACAGCATATCGACTTCGGCACGAACCGGTTCATCACTGAAATGTTCCGCATACCCTACGAGTTTGTTAGTCTCACCGCTCATCGCCGAGACCACGGCAACCACCTGGTGACCCGCTTCTACCGTTTTGGCAATACGGTTGGCAACATTTTGGATACGCTCCAGATCACCGACACTGGTTCCGCCAAATTTCTGCACAATCAGCATTACAACAGTCCTTCTTGTTTAAAATAATCGAGCACCTCTTCATATACCGGCTTTTTAAAATGCGATATATGCTCCATCAGCTCATCAAGATCAACAAATTTATGGTCGATGAACTCCGGATGTTTGGTATCAAGATTGATCACAGCTTTTTTCTTCAGACGAACCAGATAATAGCGCTGTTTCTGCCCGCTGTAAGGTTTCATCCGTTTAGCCACATGCTCAGGAAAATCATAACTGACCCACTTCGGATACTTGGCGATTACCTCAACTTTTTTGGTACCGATCTCCTCTTTGAGCTCACGCAGCAGTGCTTCTTCGCTGCTTTCACCCTTATCAATGCCTCCCTGCGGAAACTGCCATATCCCGGCAATATCACTGCGTTCCGCGATTAAAACCTGTTTCACTTTCGGATAATCCGGCGATACGATAATAGCCGCTACATTGGGCCGGTATAACTTCTCTTTGGGCATGATGATATCTTGATTTTTAAGTGCTGGAATTATAGTAGAGGTGCCCTAAAGAAGGCATTAAGCTAAGCAATTTTACGTTCTCGGGGCTGCGACTTTAGTCGCATTAACAAGCCTGTCAAGCCCTGAAAGTAAGACTAAAGTCTCACCCCCGAAGTAGTCTAGCCACCTTTTTTTGACATTTCACTCTCTT
>DAOWOG010000323.1 GCA_030642185.1 Helicobacteraceae bacterium
GCCGTTTACGCCTAAAGAGTATCCGCTCTCTGATGTTGAAGCATTCATGTATGAAACCTGTGAGGAAGAGGAACAGCAGCGATTAGACAGGATCAAAAAACAGAAGCTTTTGCTGCTGCAAAAGAAAATGCAAAAGCTTGAAAAGTACCTAAATCAGCTTGGTGATGAAGTGATTTTGGGTGAGGAAGTGACACAGCTGCAGCATTATGGAAATCTTGTCCTTTCCAATCTGCACCGTATCAAACCCTATATGAAAAAAGTAGAATTACAGGATTACGACGGATCGATGGTGAATGTTGATCTTCCGGTTGATCTGCCAAGTGCTTCCGCAATTTCGAACTATTTTTTCAAACGGGCCAAAAAGACAAAGCAAAAAGTAAAAAACCTGCATATAGAACGTGAAAGTCTGCGTGAGAAGATAGAACATCAAAAACACTTTATTGATGCCGTAGAGACGGCTGTCAATGTGTCACAGATTCAATTGCTGTTTCCACCGCGTCTGCAGCAGAAAAAAGTCAAGTTGAATGAATCTTATGAGATTTTCTGGATCGAGGGCTACAAAGTCATGCTGGGGAAAAATGAAAAGGGGAACATTGAGATCCTTGAAAAAGCCCGTGCCCGTGATATCTGGCTCCATCTTAAAGATCGTCCATCGACACATGTCATCATCACGACGGATAAACAGCGTGTCCCCGATAATGTCCTGCAATCAGCGGCAAGACTGTGTGTTGATTTCAGTGTTTTCGGCAAAGGACATTACGAGGTTGACTATACGCCCCGCAGAGAGATCCGTATCCAGGAAGGGGCAAATGTGCTTTACAACAAGTATCAGACCCTCACTGTTGAGAAAGAGTGATTAGGGTATAATTCATTATCTTCAAAACAGATGGATCATTATGGGTTTAATGAATATATATACGGACCATAAGGCACGGATTAATACGGCAGTGGTGTTGCTGTTGGCGATTGCTCTGATTGGTTTTATCAATAACTTTTTTATCATTTGGCTAGTGCTTGGAATTGTTTATCTGATCGGTTTTTACGAGGCAAATAAGCTTTTTGGTATTCAAAGCAATTCGCTTTATGCCTATGCGGCACTATTGTGGATCGCCACGCTGTTTTATCCTTATGGGGATGATCTTTTTGTCATAGCAATGATCGTCGGAGCCTCTCTGGTGGCCTATGATCCGAAAAAGCATCACTGGAAAAATTTCCTTCCGTTTATTTACCCGACAGCGGGTATGCTGTTTATGCTGACGCTTTACAAGGACTATGATATTACGGCAATCGTATGGTTGATTGCGGTGGTTGCAGGAGCTGATATCGGTGCTTATGTTGCGGGTAAAAGTTTTGGCAAGACCAAGTTTTGCGAGACCTCTCCCAATAAAACGATGGAGGGTGTTGTCGGTGGTGTAGTCGCTGCGACGCTCCTGGGCTTTTTTGCCGGAGCTACGATTGTCGATAGTGAAAAGGCAGCTATTATCTCGTTACTTGTAGCCGTCAGTTCTGTTTTTGGTGACCTGTTCGAGAGTTATCTCAAACGTCAGGCGGGTGTGAAGGACAGCGGAAGTATTTTGCCGGGTCATGGCGGTATTTTAGACCGTATCGATGGTTTTCTATTCGCTTCTATCGTTATGGTGGTATTGCTGCGGGGATTGGTCTAAGTGGTTCTACTCGGCTCTACCGGCTCTATCGGGGTCAATACACTTGAAATTGCAAAGAAGTTTTCTTTAGAGATAGAAGTATTGGTTGCCGGGAACAACATCGATCTTTTAAACGAACAGATTAGACGGCATGCCCCTCATTGTGTTGTCGTTGCCAACCATTCGGATGTACCTAAAGTTGCCCATAATAATGTACTTTACGGTGAAGAGGGGATTTTAGAGGCGATTGAACGTTCCTCTTCAAACTTGGTGGTTAATGCCCTTGTCGGTTTTTTGGGATTGCGCCCGACACTTAAAGCGATAGAGATAGGCAAGCAGGTTGCACTGGCAAATAAAGAGTCTCTGGTGGCAGCCGGGGCATTCATCGATACGTCAAAGATCCAGCCTATTGACAGTGAGCATTTTGGCCTGTGGTATCTTTTGCAAGAAAACAGATCGGTGAGCCGTATGGTGATTACGGCAAGTGGCGGGGCATTTCGTGACTGGCCGCTTGAAAAACTGAAATCGGCAACACTTCAAGATGCACTTAAACATCCTAATTGGTCGATGGGGCAGAAGATTACGATTGACAGTGCTTCGATGATGAACAAGATGTTTGAACTGCTTGAAGCCCGCTGGCTTTTCGGAGCAGGGGAATATGATGCAGTGATTGAAACAAAGTCACTGATCCATGCTCTGATCGATTTTAAAGATGGCTCCTCGACGGCACATTTTGCGCATGCCAATATGCAGCTTCCTATTGCGTATGCTGTTTTGGGAAAGGTAGAAGAACAGATATTGAAGCCGATCGACCTGATTGAAGTCGGATCACTGGAGTTTCGTGCCATTACTGCAGAACGTTATCCATTATGGGAAATTAAAGATGCGCTGTTAAAAGAGCCTAGTCGCGGTGTGATCGTGAATGCGGCCAATGAAGCGGCGATTGCACAGTTTATTGAAGGCCGTATCAGCTTTTTGGATATTTCCAAACGGATTATTCATGCCTTTGATCGATTTGACATGCAGCCGGGTTCGATAGATGAGGTGTTCGAGCTTGACCGGGAAGTTCGTCATTATATCGGTACATTATGAGAGAAAACAGAGTACTGATTTTGCACGGATGGGGCGGCAGCGACTATCCTCATTGGCAGAGCTGGCTGGCAGGCGAGTTGGCAAAAGATTATGGTACCGTCAGTTTTCCTCTGCTTGACAACCCGCATTTTCCGACAAAAAATCGATGGATGCGTCAAGTCAAAGAA
>DAOWOG010000079.1 GCA_030642185.1 Helicobacteraceae bacterium
CCGGATCGTCAGCTTCTGCATCAATTTCAGCGTTCTATTTCCGAGAGCGGACTGTTTAAAGGGGTGATCCCTTACAAATCACTGGCAAGAAATGACTGGCTGTTGGAAAGTAATGTACATGAATTTATCCAGGTGATCAAGGATGATGGAACGAGTGATGTTTCGCTCAGTATGGATTTGGCATTGATAGATCAGTTCACGAGAAAAGTAATCGCGACAAAAAAGATTGCACTTCTTCAAACAGGGACAGCACCAGATGTCAATGGAGCCGTCCATGCTTTTGAAGTGCTGAGTGCCAAGGCACTAAAACAGACAAATATCTGGCTGAATGAGGAGTGTCGTTAATCCTAATCAGTAGTAATTAAGTTTTTGTGATTTATAATGTATTCATATCAAATGGATATGTTTATATTATAGTTATTTAATTTATAGTCTATTTTAGAAGGAGAAAGATGCGAAACAGTTTGATCTCTATGCTGTTTTTATCGTCTTTGTCTGTTTCGGCGGCATTTGCAGAAAACTTAACTCCTTTAGATAATAATGAAGAAAACCGGTGCAGAATCTTATGCGAAAAAATAGATAATTATCGCTCTTTTATACGAAATGATGAAAGATCAAGAAAAGAACTTGATGAATTTGAAAAGCAGGCTGATGTAGTTTGCAATAGATATTTTGAGTCATTACATTTATAAATTATAATCTACCTGTCATTCGGACTCTCCCGAATGATGTTTTTCCTCTCTTATTAACCCATAAAATGCTAAAATCAATTTTCTAAAATAAAGGGCAGCTTTAAAGGCTATCAATGAATAAATTCATCCGCTATTTCCTGGATAACACGCATCTGAATCATGTTTTGCTGGTTTTTTTGCTCATTTCCGGCGTCTATGCGTATATCAAGATTCCCAAAGAACTTTTTCCGGACATGGCTCTTGACAAGATTATTGTCAGCGGTGCTTATTCCGGTGCGAGTGCCAATAACCTGGATAAGATGGCGGTGCGTGATATTGAGGATGATATCTCTGCTGTCAGCGGAGTCGGCAAAGTAGAGAGTATCATTATACCGGGACGCTTCACTGTTGTTGTAACCCTTGATGAGAATGCGCGGGAGATAGATGTTTTAAACCGGGTAAAGGATGCCATTGCCAATGTAGGACGAAACCTTCCTGCGGATATGAATGTTCCGATCGCAAGGTCTTTGGTCAAAATGCGTAATTTCATCAAGTTGACGGTCTCTTCCGAGAATCTTGTTTTTGATGAACTTTTAAAAGAAGCACAGGATATCAAATCAAGACTTGTTAAAGTAGCAAATATTACGCAAGTGGATATTTATGGTGATTCAGATAAAAAAGTGGAGATCCAGCTTGATTCTCAGGCGATCAGGGCTTATCAGCTAAACCCTTCTGACGTGATCAATGTTATCCGAAACCTCTCTTATACCTTTCCTATCGGCGATATTGATGATGAAGAGCAGTTTATCTTTGTCTCAACCGTCAATGGCAAAGAGAGTGCCGAAGCGTGGCAAAATACACTGCTTAAAATAGGTGATAAATCGCTCTACTTAAGAGATATCGCTACGGTTTTGATCCATCATCCCCGTGATAAAACCCTGGCTTCATTTAATGGCAAAAAGTCGATTACGATGAACATCTATAAGGATATGTCAGGCGATTCTATTGTGATGGCCAAAGAGATGTATAAACGCATTGATCACTATAATCAACTGTATGATAAGGTGGATATCGCTGTTTTTCAAGACAGTTCCAAACCGATCAAGAACCGTCTTAACCTCATTATTTCAAGTCTGACGCTGGGACTGATCCTGATCTTTTTTACGATGTATTTTTTGATTAATCGCAATATCGCCATTGTGGTGAGTATCGGAATTCCGTTTGCATTTATCATCGGTCTGCTCTTTATCTATTATATGGGCTATTCGCTTAATATTATTTCGCTTATCGGCGCATTGCTGGTGGTCGGTTTGGCTGTCGATGACGCGGTCATTGTCTCCGAAAATATACAGCGCCATATTGATGAGGGGATGGACAGTTATGAGGCGGCGTACACCGGGGCAAAAGAGGTCTTCATTCCGATACTTCTGGCAACTATGACAACGGTTGTCGCCTTTTTGCCTATGTTTATGCTCACAGGTGAGATGGGACTCTTTATCAAGTTGATTCCCGTTGTCGTGATCATGGTGCTTTTAGGCTCACTCATCGAGAGTTTTCTTTTTTTGCCGCTGCATGCCAAATCGATTTTAAAAAGAGAGACTTCTTCGCTTGACTGGACCTGGATGACAGACCGCTATAAAAAACTTCTGCATAGACTCCTGAGCTATAAAAAAGTGACACTGGGTATCTTCTTTATCGGAGTTCCGCTCTTGACATTCGGGGTACTCAAGATGCTCAATTTTCAGTTTTTCCCGGTGTTTGATACCGATAAAGTCTACATTACCGGTAAATTGAAGATGAATACAAATCTTGCACAGAGTTATGAAATAGCCCATACCATAGAACTTGACCTGCTGGAAAAAAAAGAAGAGCTGTTTATCAAGACCATCTCTAACTTGAGCGGAAAGCGTAAGTCTGTGGGACAGGAGTGGGAGACCGCCAGCAATATGTTTTACCTGACCATCGAACTTGAAGATCGTGTTGAGCAGAATTTTGTGGAGGAATATATCAACCCGGTACTGAACTTGTCATTTAACTTCAATGATCCCAATAAGATCAGGGATTTAAGCTCCTTTGAGATCGCTGATCGGCTTCGAAGTCTGATCAAACCTTATGAGAGCCGATATGAGTTTATGGAATTTGCAGTGTTAGAGCGAAAGATCGGTATGATTAAAACGGATATTGAGATCAATTTGATCGGAGCGAATAATCAGAAAATCCAGGAGGCTGTCAATAAAATTGAAGCGAAGCTGCATGAAAATCCCTACGTCAATGATATTGTTGACAACATTCGCTACGGGAAAATGGAATACAAAATCAAAATAAATGATTACGGTGAACAGCTCGGTTTGACTGAGGGATATGTCGCTTCTATCTTGAGCGGTTATTTTCTCGGCAGCCGAAAAGCGATGACTTTTGACGATGACGGGGTTGTCGAGATCACGACAGAATTCAAGGAAAAAGACCATATTTACAAGCTCTTTGATTTTGATATTCCTCTCAGTGACGGCCGGTTTGTAACGTTAAGTGATGTCGCAGACTTCATAACAATACAAAATTATGAGAAGATCGAAAAAGATAACGGCTATATTGTCAAGACAGTCAGTGCCAACGTTGATAAGATACAGACAACATCCACAAAGGCGCTTGATAAGCTCAATGAGGTTCTGGACAGTATCAAAGAGAGCGGAATTGAAATCAAGATCGGCGGTGAAAAAGAGAAGAACGAGCAGCTGAAAACCGATATGATAAGTGCCGTTGTCGTTGCCATGTTTTTGATGCTTATCCTGCTGCTTTTTATCTTTCCGAAAATCAAATATGCACTGATGATACTTTCGGTTATCCCGGCCTCTATCGTCGGTGCGCTGATGGGGCATGCCGTGATGGGTATGAATATCGGGATGCCGTCTGTAATCGGGATGCTGGGTCTGGCCGGGGTTGTGATCAATGACGGGATCATCATGCTTGATTTTCTCCACGGTACACATGATACGGCTGCTTTTTACAAACGGGCTGCGCAGCGTCTGCGGCCGATTGTCATTACGACAGTGACAACTTTTGTCGGTCTTTCAACCCTGATGTTTTTTGCAACGGGTCAGGCAAAAATCATGCAGCCTCTGGCTGTTTCCTTGGGTTTTGGTCTGATTTGGGGAACGGTTATAAACCTCCTGTACCTGCCGACGCTTTATGCTTTTGTCAACAAGATTAGGCCTGAGTATAAAGAGAAGGTATAGATGGTGCTTAATGATTTGTTGAATATTTAGTACCTTTTCCATCAATTAAAGCTAATAACATTTGAGTAAAAGCAGTTTTCAAAATCCAAGTGGAGGGGGTGCGACTTTAGTCGTACTAATATTTTGTACGACTAAAGTCGCACCCCCGAAAATGAAGTAGTAAGTTGTATTACAGATTCTAAACGTACTAATTATAATGCACAATCAGCATCTAATTGGACATGGTCTCAACCATCACATTTTCATGCCGAATATGGAGAGTATGAAGCAGTTTTTTCTATAAAAACAGGAGAAGTTATAAATGGTAAATTGCCAAATACAGCTAAAAAGCTAGTTAAAAAATGGTATGGATTACAAAAAGAGAATATTTTAAAAGCTTGGGATCAAATTCAAAATGATGAAGTTTTTGAAAAAGTTCCACCGCTAGATTAGGAGATTACAAATGATATTACATATAACAAAAGCAGACTGCATAAACGGGTTCAAAGTGAAGATTTTATTTAATGATGGATTGGAAAAAATAGTTGATCTCAAGAATTACATCAATTCAAAAAAACATCCATTTTTTCAACCACTAAAACAAGTAGATGAATTTAAAAAATTTCATATTCATAAAACATTAGTGTGGGATAATGGAGCAGATATAGCACCTGAATATTTGCACGACAAGATATAGAAATATTAGCGTTCAAATAACTGTATTTATCGGAAGCGGGACTTCAGTCCCCTTTCCGGGAAGAGTTATTTGTAGATTGGTTGCGAGCTTGCCTCGGGTGACGGTGCTGATAGGTGATTTTAGAAAAACCTGAATATAGTGAAAAACTAAAGACTGACGCGAGAGAGGATATACAAATACAAAGTAAAGCACAGGGAGTGTAAAATGTCCACTAAAAATAGCAAAAGGCCAGGTTTGAAAACATTACTTTTTTTATTGATCGCTCCGGCAATATCACTGATGGCGAAAGAGTACTACGCCAAAGTTGAACCTTACGAAATTCGAACCATTGCTTCGAGTGTTTCCGGTCTGGTACTGTTTGCCGATGAGAAGCGTGAGGGAGAAGTGCTGAGTAAAAAAGATTATATTCAGATCGATGATGAACTGGATCAGATCGAACTCAAGCAGGTTGTGATTAAAATCGAACTGCTCGAAGGTACGTTGAAACTCAATGAATCAATGGCAAAAAACTATGCGTCAATGCTAGAAAAAAAACAGCGCAATTATGACAACATAAAATTATTAAAGACCAAATCAACGATTGAGAAAGACAGAGAGTTTTATGATCTCGTCAGTACGCAAAATCAGTTTATCAGTACGCAAAAAGAGATTCAGAACCTCAAGATCCAGATCAATGATCTTAATCTGCGCGAAGCACAGTTAAAGCGAAGCATCAAGGATAAACATCTCAGTGCCGAGGGTTTTGTGCTCTATAAGCTGAACGTCAAAGAAGGACAGGTTGTCAATCCATCCACGCCTTTGGCCGAGATAGCCGATGTCCGCAGTGCAAAGCTGACACTTTACCTCTCAACGGAAGATATGAAAGATGCCGAGAATAAAGCGGTCTATATTAACGGAGAGAAGAGTGTCTACAAAGTCAACCGTCTCTGGAAGATCGCTGATTCACAGCATCTCTCAAGCTACAGAGCCGAGATCATTATCGATGCGCCGAAATACTTCTCAAAACTTCTTAAAGTTGAACTTAAGAATGAGTAAAATGACGACTATTGAAAGGAGCTATAATGCAAACTATAACAATAAATGTGGAAGATAATGTATTGGATAAAGTGATGTACCTTTTGAAGAATTTATCTGACATTGAAATAGTTGAAAGTTTAAAAAAAGAAAATATTCAAACGGATGAGAGATGGCTATATTGGAGAGATGACGAGTTGGATAATTTTGGCAAGATCTCCATCGGTCTTAGCAAAAATGATTATGACGATGAAGACTATTCCAAATGGTAGGAAGTATATTTTTCATTGAGATGCCTTACTCTGATTTTAGACAATTCAAGGGGCGGCCTATTTTGGTTTTTAGCGTGATCGATAAAAATGATTTATTGGTTTTGCCTCTGACGAGCAATCTTGGAAGAGATGGCATCGTCATAACCAACCAAGATATAGTGAAAGGTTTTTTACGAAAAGATTCTGTAGTTGTTGTCCCAAAAATTACGGCTATAGATCAATCACTTATTTCTGATGGCAACTTTATAGCCAAATTAAAAGATAGTGTATTTGAAAAAATTTTAAAAGAGATATGCATAAAGTTTGAATGTTGAAGGCAAAAAGAAGAAATGAGTAAAATAACCACAGCCTGCCCGCTTGACTGCTATGATGCCTGCAGTATCATTTATGAAGAGGGAAAACTGCGCGGCAATAAAGC
>DAOWOG010000081.1 GCA_030642185.1 Helicobacteraceae bacterium
AAGTAATGGCAGGCAGCGGAAAATTTGACCACACAGGTTTTAGCGGAACAGCCATCAAAGAAGAGCTAAAAGAGGCAACCAATTATATCCAGGCCAATCTGCATAGAGTCTCACTAAATGCCAAATACAAGGACTTTGACTATCACATCAAAGCGACGGATTTAAACGGTATCGGCAAAGCAAAAGATATAGAACTCTCTATTTTTATATCATTGTGCAGCGGTGTTCTTGAAAAGCCTCTATTGCCTCAAATGGTCGTTCTTGGCAGTATGAGCATAGGCGGAACGATTATCGGTACAGAGAGCCTGCCGGATGCCCTGCAGATCGCCAGTGACAGCGGAGCCAAGAAAATACTCTTACCAGCGCTTGATATGGCTCAGATGGCAAAAGTACCGCCTGAGCTGATGAGTAAGTTTCAGCTTATTATCTATGCTGATCCGATTGATGCTGTGTTTAAGGCTGTGGGGGTTGAATGAGTTTATTTTCAGAGCCTTAAGCGTAGTCAAACGGACTTGTTCGTAATGACTTTACTCTCGCGGTGCTTCTTCGGTGACAGCAGACCAGTCACTGAGCGTTAGGGGAGCATTTTCAAGCTCATTTTCAAATTTGTCCCATTCCTGATAGCCGGTATCAAACACACTGACATCCCCAGCTGCAAATTCTGCACTTTCATATTCACCAAGCAATTCATCATTAATCCAAAGCTGATAAAGTTCATGCCCTCTTTGACGAATTTCAAAGGTTCCGATATCGGCATTGTAGAGATAACTTTTCATCGATAATTCCTTTGCTTTATAAACAATTGTAGCACAAGGTGCCTATTTTTCTTTCAACATTTTTTTCAGTGTTTCAATACGCATTTTTTTATGGATCTTCACCCCTTTGAACTCTTTGAGTGTCAGATCAGGATAAGCTCCGCCAAGGCCTTTTCCGTCATTTCCGTGACAGCCGCCGCAGTTTCCGTTGAAGTAGAGGTTTCCTTCAGTGAGAAACTCGGGGTGAGTGGGTTCTCTTCCTGAAAGTGTCATCACATAGGAAGCGATTTTTTTGGCATCTTCCGGTATGGCATATCCCTCTGCCATAAGCCCTGACGGCATTTTAAGCATATCTGATCCCTCGTTGATCACGGTTTCAATATAAAGCTCACAACATGTCACACTGCATGGATAAGCAAATTCATCCTGAAGCTGCTGCAGTTCTTTTTTAATCTCTTTAAGGTTAAGTGATGTTTTTTTGCTGGTTTCGGCAACACATACTTCCGCTACAGGAATTTCACTTTTTTTATCGCAGCCGCTGAGTAAAATTATTATGAAGACAAGAGAGGAAGAGAATGATTTTAACATATCATAGCCTTATAATTATTATTAGTAATATTATAGGGAGATGAACTTAGCAAGTGCTAAAGGGCACCTCTAAATAAAATAATCTTCTTTTTTAGGAGTGTCTTTTTTATCATCTGAGTCGTGATAGGTTTGATTAAGGTCTTGATAGGCTTCTGAAAAATCTTTTTTTAACTTATCCAGTGTAGCATTGGAACTCTGTTTGAATTTTTCATACCATAATCCAAGTTCTTCTCTTCTGTGTTGCAGCTCCTGCATCACGGCTTTATATTTTTCAAGCGTTGCTTCGCTCATATTTTGATGTTCACGGTCAAATTTCATCTGCAATGATTCTAATTTTTGATCGAGCGTATCCAATGTCTCTTTTATACTGTTAATTGCCTGTTCCTGCTGCAAAGTAGTATAGTCTTCCAGGGATGAATACGCTTCCAGGATTTTCTTTTTCACATCCTGAAAATCTGTGTCATTGTTTTCTGCCGAAAGCGGCAATGCAGTTAAAAGCAGGGCAGTCATCAAAATAAGTATCAATTTTGTCAATTTAAGAGTCTCCTGAACGTTTTTTGGAGTATAGCATTGGGATGTAAATGAAGTGTAAGATTGGATTAGAGAATACTCTTTTAAAGCAATGATAAATTAAACATATATCGATTATAATATCCGCCTTTTTTAGAAGGAAAAATAATGAAACAGATTCTGTCCATTGTAGGGTCGATGAAGATGATGGCTTTTTTGATGCTGATCTTTGCCGTCGCAAGCGGATATGCAACTTTTATCGAGAATGATTACGGAACAGAGACGGCTAAAGCGGTTGTCTATAATGCCCGATGGTTCGAAGTTCTGCTGATGCTTTTAACACTCAATCTTATTTTTAACATCATCCACTATAAGATGTTTCAGAAGAAAAAAGCACTGATATTTATGTTTCATGTCTCCTTCGTGATTATTCTTATCGGTGCGGCAGTCACACGCTATGTCGGTTATGAAGGCAGTATGCATATACGTGAAGGCCATACATCCGATACGATGATCTCGACAGAGAACTTTATTAAAGCTGTTTTTGATGACGGCGGAAAATTAAGCCAGTACAAGGTACCGGTCTATCTCTCCAAGATGAGCAAAAACAGTGTGAATATTGATGTTGATGTAAATGGAAAACCGGTAAAGATAGAGTTGATGGAGTATATTCCGGACGCTGTTTACAGTATCAAAGAAGATCCGAACGGATCGGCGATTATCAATATGATGGTGACGGCCGGCGGTGCTGCAGAGCGTATACAGCTGATGCAGGGTGAAAACTATGAAGCTCCGAATGTTGTTTTAAACTTTGGCTCGGATGCTGCATTTAAAAAACCGGTGGTGGATCTGTATGTTGAAAATGACAAGCTGATGATGAAACACCCAATGGCACTGCGTTATCTCAATATGGATGATCAAAGCAGCGGCGAGCTTAACGCAACTGATGGCGAAGCGGCAGCGCAGCGCATGCTCTTTAGTGTCGGTAACAGCAGCTTTGTCATTCGTGATTTCTATCCAAAAGCGATTAAAGCGGTTGTCGCGAAATCATCAAGCGGTCCGATGATGCGTGACAATAACGGTGATGCGCTGCGTATGAAGATCAGCAGCAATGGTATTAGCGAGGAAGCTGTTGTTTTCGGAAGTCCGGGGACTATTCCCCAGGCGAAAAGCGTAATGGTTAACGGGATAAAAATCGATCTGAGCTATGGTGCAGAATATATAAAACTTCCGTTTGCTTTGAAACTGGAAGATTTTGAACTTGAACGCTACCCGGGTTCCAATTCACCCGCTTCGTATGCCAGCGATGTGATTTTAATCGATAAAGAACAGGGGCTCAATCAGCCTTTTCGTATCTTTATGAACAATGTTCTTGATCACCGCGGCTTTCGTTTTTTCCAGTCTTCCTATGATCGGGATGAAAAGGGTACGATCCTTTCTGTCAATCATGACCCGGGTACATGGATAACTTATGTTGGCTATCTGCTGCTGACAATCGGTCTCTTCGGTTCTCTCTTTATGAAAGAGGGTCGTTTCGGAAGACTGATGAAAAAAGCGCGTCAGGCCAGCGAACAGAAAAACAAACTCAGCAGCCTGCACAGTATCGCTGTATTGGTTATGGCTTCAATGATGATATCGCCTGTTATCAAAGCAGATGATGTCAATCCTGTTATTAAAACCATCAACTCCTTTGATGTGGATCATGCCAATAAATTCGGACAACTGGTCAGTCAGGACTCCGGCGGGCGTATGAAGCCCATAGATACACTGAGTACGGAGATTTTGCATAAAATCTATCGTAAAGACAGTGTTATGGGCCTCAATGCCAATCAGGTTATTTTAGGGATGATGATCCGTCCTGATGCGTGGCGTGAGATGAAGATTATCAGTACCAGTCATAAAAAGGTAAATGAGCTTGTCGGTAATGCCGAAAAAGACAAGACAGCTTCGTTTTCACAGTTTTTTGAATTTCCCGATGATATGTCAGGCTATAAACTGACACAGTATGTTGAAGAGGCGATTCGTAAAAAACCGGGCAAACGTGATAAGTTTGACAAGGCGGTTTTGAAAGTTGATGAACGTGTTAACGTTATCTATATGGTCTTTAGCGGTGCACTGCTGCGTATCTGGCCCAAACCGAATGACCCGGCCAATAAATGGCATGATACAATGGACGCTTTGCAGAATTTTCAAGGTGTTGAGGGCAATGTGGTCAGAGTACTGGCTGTCAACTATTTTGAGTCAATGGAAGTCGCACTGACATCAGGTGACTGGAGTGAGTCGAATAAAGCGCTTGAGCAGATGGTGAAGTATCAGAAAAAATACGGTGCTGCAGTTCATCCGGAAGATGCAAAGATTCAGGCAGAGATCTGGTATAACCATGCCGATATTTTTGAACGTCTGTGGCCGCTCTATTTTCTGGTCGGTTTTGTCCTGTTGATCCTCTCCTTTGTCAAGATTTTAAAGCCGTCGTTTAAAATGACTTTGGTTACCAAATCAACCTTTTATCTGCTTGTGCTGTTTTTCCTGGTACATACTTTGGGACTGGCAATGCGCTGGTATATTTCCGGACATGCGCCGTGGTCGGATGGATATGAGTCGATGATCTACATTGCCTGGGCAACCGTCCTGGCCGGGTTTATCTTTTCAAAACACTCGCCGATTACCTTGGCAGCCACAGGAATTTTGACCGGTCTTATCCTCTTTGTTGCCCACCTGAACTGGATGGATCCGACGGTGACCAACCTTGTTCCGGTGCTTCAGTCCTACTGGCTGAGTATTCATGTTTCCATGATTACGGCGAGTTACGGTTTCCTTGGTCTCGGAGCGCTGCTCGGTTTTCTGACACTGATTTTATTTATCCTTAAAACGACTAAGAATGAGAAGTTGATCGGTCTTTCGATCAAAGAGCTTAACGCCATCAATGAGATGAGTCTGATGATCGGTCTGGCAATGCTGACCGTCGGTAACTTCCTGGGAGGTGTCTGGGCAAATGAGAGCTGGGGACGCTACTGGGGATGGGATCCTAAAGAGACATGGGCCCTGGTGACGATTCTGGTCTATGCGGTAGTCGTGCACCTTCGATTTATTAAATTTATCTACTCACCGTTTATGTACAGTGTCATCTCACTCTTATCATTTACGACGGTACTGATGACCTATTTCGGCGTAAACTATTACCTTGCCGGAATGCACTCATACGCCAAAGGCGATCCGGTTCCGGTTCCGGATTTTGTACCGATAACCTATGCCATTATCTTCGCGATCATCGCTTTTGCATGGACAAAACGCAAAATCGAAGCATAAGTTTCAACGCTTCATGAAGCCTTTGGGCTTCACAAATCCTCTCGTTAAAAATCATTTTAGAATTGCAATTATTGATTATTTAAGGTAATTAAGATTAATATAACCGTCAATTATTTGATTGACAAGGTAATAGAATGGATACAAATATAAAAAAGAAATTTGCAAAGGTTCATCTTGAGATTGAACACTTGGACAGTAAAGTAAAAGAGAAGAGCGGATTTCTGTTTTTTAAAAGTCATGTTCATACCATTAAAGAATTATTGGACAGTCCTCATCATCAAAAGATTTATGCCATTACTGAAAAAATAGGTGATGATGTTGAAAGCTGGTATAAATCAGGCCGTTTATCCAAAAGTGAAGAAGAGACCTATTTTATAGAAAGAGATAGTGTAGATGACGAATTACACAGAGTCAACCTTTCCATAGAGGAGAGAGAACCGACGTGGTGGGAAGTGATAAAGCAACCATTTACAGAGTTTGTTGAAATAGTACTGGACAATCTGCCAAAAGAGTTTCAAAGAAGCGTACTGGTGAATTTCAAAAGAGCTTTATTGCCATTTTTTAAAATGCCGAAATTTCTTAAGTGATTTCTTGATAGTGTTTTCCTTCTTTTTGTACCGCTGGAGAGGTGTAGTGAGAAGATGCTTAACTCTTAAATAACTGCCCTCATGGAAGTGGGACTTTAGTCCCGCCGAATAAGCTAAAGACGGGGCTAAAGTCCCTTTTCCGGGAAAAGTTATTTGTAGATTGGTCGTGAGCTTGCATCGGGTGACGGTGCTTACAATATCCTCTACTTTTACACCGATACAGATAAGTGTGTATGAAGATAAACTTATTATTTGGAATGCTGGTGTTCTGCCGGATGATTGGACTGTACAGACGCTGAAGCATAAACATCCATCAAAACCATACAACCCTGACATAGCTAATGCTTTTTTTCTTGCCGGGTACATAGAATCATGGGGCAGAGGCATTGATAAAATCATCTCAGAGTCACTTGCTTATAATGATATTGAACCTGCAATAAAGTTTGATAATGGCTTGTGGATAGAGTTTGA
>DAOWOG010000143.1 GCA_030642185.1 Helicobacteraceae bacterium
CCGGGGATAACAGGCTGATACCGCCCAAGAGTTCATATCGACGGCGGTGTTTGGCACCTCGATGTCGGCTCATCACATCCTGGGGCTGAAGCAGGTCCCAAGGGTATGGCTGTTCGCCATTTAAAGCGGTACGCGAGCTGGGTTCAGAACGTCGTGAGACAGTTCGGTCCCTATCTTCCGTGGGCGCAGGAGAGTTGAGGAGAGTTGACCCTAGTACGAGAGGACCGGGTTGAACGTACCACTGGTGCACCAGTTGTTCTGCCAAGAGCATCGCTGGGTAGCTACGTACGGATGAGATAACCGCTGAAAGCATCTAAGCGGGAAGCCAACTCCAAGATGAACTCTCCCTGAAGGACGCTTGAAGACTACAAGCTTGATAGGCTGGGTGTGTACGCGTAGCAATACGTTTAGCTGACCAGTACTAATAGTCCGTTTGTCTTTTTTCCTTTACATTAGTGTCTTACTGCCTTACTCAGTATAAACGGGTAAGCAAGTGATCTGATACTGTAGTTGTTTGACGATTAACAATACTAACTCCCATTGATCCATACAAACGGATCTAAGCACTTCTAGAAGTCCTTAGATCCGTTTGTCTAGGTGGCTATAGAGAGAGGGTAACGCCCGGTACCATTCCGAACCCGGAAGCTAAGCCTCCCTTCGCTGATAATACTGCTCTTTGCAAGAGTGGAAACGTAGGCCGCCGCCTAGCTCGGATCTTCTTTATCCCCTTTTATCTATTCATTATTCTAAAACTTTTTCAATTTCTTTACTATCAACCCAAAATAATTAGCTTATCTACATGCACATATATACTTTGAAATTACAATCATTTAACTATCTAAATGTTATCATTACCACATCCATTTATATGGATATAGATAGTATAAAAGGGAGTTTCATGATTTTAAATAAAATTTTAGCAGGAACTGCAGCGGTGGCACTGTCTGCAAGTATGACACTGGCAGCTGTCGGGGCAACTTTTAATGTTGCCAAAGGTGATAAAGAAGCTGCATACAATGATATGATCAATAATAAAACTGAAAGTATCGGTTTTATCCTCTCCGATCCGCATGAACATATCGATCATGCTTACAAAAGTAAGTATGGTACGGAAAAAACTGATGATAAACCGAACCCAGCCTATGATCCGGCTTATAAAACTGTCTTGGATAACCTGGGCTTTTTCTCAATCGCGAATGATGAGAAACTGCGCACACTGCTTATGAAGGCACCTGAATTGGGTGGTTTTTCACCGTTTAATCTTCATGTCTATAAAATGGTGGGAGAAGACAAAACCTATGTAGGGCATATTGATCCGGATACGATGCTGGATATTGTCGGAGTAGAGGATAAGGATGTCCGTAAAGAATTCAAAGCGATGTTCCCTGCACTTGATGCCATGGTTGATAAAGAGATCGGCGGTACTAAATAGGTTATTGAATACGATAAGTTGACTGCCAAGCCGATGATGACTTTTGAATTTGAATTTGAACGACCGGAAGATATCGATGATTTTATTGATGAGTTTCAGGAGGGTTTTGAAGAGGCATTTGAAGAAAAAAAATATATTATTGCCGGTTATAAAAACTTTAAAGAAGCCTACGATGATATGGAAGCGGACTTTGACAAATACGATGCCTATTTTGTTTATTCGCTCTGTCAATTTCCTTTCTCATACAGCGTCTTCAACAAAGGACGTGCTGACGCCGGTCTGTTTGCACCGTGTTCCATGTATATGTACATTGAAAAAGAGAGCAACAAGCTGATGGTAGGTATGCCGAAACTTGAAAACTGGATCTCGGTACTGGGTATCAAAGATGCCACAATGGTTAAAGATATTTACACCCTTGATTTAGAGATTGTCGAGATTATGAAAGAGCTGGGAGCAAAAGAACTATGAGAAAATTATTTCAATTTTTACTCTTTTCATTTTTTATTGCCATGGTAAATCCTGCTTTGGCTTCTGATGATATTCCAGCGTATTATACGGCAGGTCATATGAGTTCTGCTGATGCCGCTGTCAAGCTGAAAGCGGCCGGATTTGATGTTGTTTTTGAATATAAGATCGGGAAAAAGAAAGATCAGACTTCAATCCTTTTTACCAATGATGCACTCAAAAAAGATGCCAACAAAAAAGATCGTGCCTTTGGTGCCATTTTACGTCTCTTGGTTGACGATAAAAAAAATGTGCTCAGCATAAACAATCCGATCTATTTTGAAAAAGCATTTCTTCAAGATGACTATAATCAGGCAACGGCAACGGCAGCACTGGATGCGCTAAAAAAAGCGTTTGGTACCATAACGGCCTCCAAAGACAAGCTGGAAGCCGATGATATCGCCGGATACCACTTTATGATGGGAATGCCCTATTATGATGATATGATTGAGATTGGCAGTGGAAAATGTAATGACCTTGTTGACAAAGCCAAAAAGTACAAAAAAGGAAAAGGATTTCTTTTTGAACTGAAACTTGCAGATAACCGTTATCTTATCGGCTATAAGCTTGGTAAAAAAACGGCTAAGTTTCCTAAAAAGATCGGATTCAATAATGCGCAGCTTCTTCCATACCTGGTGATGATCGAGGACGGAAAAGCAAAAATACTTGCTCCAAAATACTATTTGGCGATCAGTTACCCGCTGCTGAGTATGGGTGAGTTTACAACAGTTGCCACAGTACCTGGTGCCATTGAAAAAGATCTTAAGAAGCCTTTTAAATAGTTATGTCTCGGGGCTGGGACTTTAGTCCCGGTCTTTCTGCGGGACTAAAGTCCCACTTCCGGAAGTTAAAGTTTGAAATCGATCTCCGATAACATTGAGTCAACAATATCCTGATAATATTTTTTTTGATTCTCATCGCCTAATGCGACCGGAGGACGTCCCTGGTCAGAACCTTCCCTGATCGCCATATCCAGCGGAACTTGTCCAAGAAGAGGCACTGCATACTTATCAGCGATTTTTTGACCGCCTCCCTGACCGAAGATATCATACCGATTCCCTGTATCAGGTGCAATAAAGTAACTCATATTTTCAACGATTCCGGCGATAGGAACCTTAATGTCTTTGAACATCATAATAGCGCGACTGACATCATCGGTAGAGACGATCTGCGGTGTGGTGACAAGAACAGCCGCAGTGATCGGAAGCTCCTCGGCCATGGTAAGCTGGATATCTCCGGTGCCCGGAGGCATATCGATCACCATAAAGTCGAGTTCGCCCCATGCGACATCTTCCAAAAACTGCAACAGTGCCGATACGGCGACTGATGAGCGCCATACCAGAGGTGTGTCCATCGTTGGTGTCGTGAGTGCTACGCTCATAATTTTAATGCCGTAATTTTCTGAAGGAATGATCTGATTGTTGTCATTCCATTTGATCCGTTCCATATCGGTCTGCGTGAGACGCGGAACATTTGGTCCGTAGACATCAGCGTCCAGAATACCTACTTTGTAGCCCAGTTGGGCTAATGCGATGGCCATGTTGACAGAAACGGTACTTTTACCGACGCCACCCTTTCCGCTGGTAACGGCAATAATGTTTTTGGCATAGGGCGCACGGTTGTTCGGTTGGGCCGTATCACCATAATTCATATCTTTTTGTACTTCGAGCTTTTTGGTGATATCCATAGCGCTGAATTGGTTTTGAAAATGCTCGAGGATCACCTCTTTTACTGTAAGATAGGACTCATCGCTGACCGTCAACAGAGCGATGGCCGCCTTGTTGTCTGTTACTTTTGCCGAACTGATCAGATTAAGCTCTCCAAGTGTCCGTGAGAGACCGGGATAGCGAATGTTTTCAAGAGCAGCTTTAAGTGCCTTGCTATTCATAAGGATCTCCTCTGCTCTCTCTGGCGAGAAGGCTTTTGCTTGCATTGGCTTTTTGTGCCAGACGTGTCAGCGGTTCCCTTGCTGCCGGGTAGTCAAGACTCAAACGATGATACTCCTGAATGCGATCATCTATGATCGTACTGAGCAGTGAGATGACCTGTGGAAGCTTACCCTCATCATAGCTTTTGTTAAGAAGCTCTTTGATCTGAAGCTCACGGCTGTTCATCTGTATCCGCATATCAACTTTTTTGCCAATGTTCATCAGATCTGCAGAAGAGAGGTAGAGACCGGAGAAAAAAGTATTTAATAGGTTGTTCTCCAGTGCCGTAAATTTGCTGCGTTCGCCTTGCTGTTTCTGTTTCATACACGCTCATTTAGATTGATTTCAGCAGCTTTGGCAACATCCGGATCATCATCTTTCATCAAAGATGCAATGATCTCCGATGAAGCGGAGCGGTTTTCAGCCAGACGCATACGCACCATTTTATCACTGTCATCCGCTAAAATTTTTAAAAGTTTTGAAGGGGTATTCGGGTTTCCGGAGAGTCCGTCACGGACAATTTTTTCATCACTGAAAAATTTTTCAAGCAGTTCCGGGGGTGTAGACGGATTGGTGGCTACCAGAGCACGTACCAGATTAACGTCATCTTCGGCCAGAAAACGCAATACTTCTGCCGGTGTATGCGGATTTTTTGCTACGGCCCAGCGTGCCCCCATATCGACTCTGTTTCTTGAAATTTCAATGAGGAGTTCAACCATGGTGTCACTGTACTCTTTATCCCGATCGTAGACAGAGGTCCGCAGACTCAGGTTCATAGCTACCAGCCCTACAATTTCCTTGTTCTCGCTGAATGGGTAGTAAATTGCTTTCACATCTTCGATCGGCAGTTCTTTATCATCGAGGGCCTCGATGATCGTGTCAATATCATTGTTCTCAATAGCCATATTGATGTTCGACATAACGCGTTCCTTCTTTAACGGGTATTTCGTCGGTGCGATAATATATGCACCATGAAATAGTTGAGCGATTTTATCGAAAACTGTTTAAGACGGCTTTACGGGTATTTTTTAGAGGTACTCCTAAGAAAAAACATCACAATATTAGTATAAAAATACATTGATTACGTTACTGAATTGCTGCACTCACAAAGGTTACAAGAAGTAAAATTTATTGTTAATATAACTTAAGCTTTAACAGTAATTAAG
>DAOWOG010000330.1 GCA_030642185.1 Helicobacteraceae bacterium
ATGAATCTCTTTGCCATCAGTGACCAGACACCGCGACAGCTTCCCGAAGGAAAAGCCGATTTTCTGCTTGCAGGCTCCGTAACACGTACCTGTGAGATCAACGGCATTACCCAGGCCGGTCTCCCGGGGATGATCCCCTTGACACCGACACTGGATGCGGAATTTATCACAACAGGCAAAGTGTTTTCCCTCCCTAATCTGGCAAAGACGCCCTCTGGTGTCCCGACACCGGCACTTATCACGCGTGCAGTGCATAACCTTGCCCCATTTTCATGCATAAAAGTACTCGACCTTGGACTGGAAAAGGAACCGCAGGAGTGTGATGTCATTCATTTTGACATTCACCCGTCACAGAGCATTATAGAGGGTGCTGACATTGATGCTCAGGCCATTTTTGATAAAGGCCGCGCGGCGGGAGCTGAGTACAAAAAAGAGGGCGACTACATTATCCTTGGCGAAAGCACCCCTGCGGGAACCACCACTGCACTGGCATCGGCGGTCACCATGGGTTATACGCTAGAAGATGCCTTTGCCTCTTCGTATGCACAGACACCTGAGCAGCTCAAGTCCACCGTCATCGACCATGCCTTTAGAAACGTCATGGTTGAGATGAACACCATCGAACGTCTCAGCCTTGTCAGCGATAATATGCTGCTCTTCTGTGCAGGTTTTGTACTCAGTGTATCTGAACACTCTACCATAGTATTGGCCGGCGGGACACAGATGGCCTCTTGTCTGCTCATTGCCGATATGCTTTCAACAGAACAGGAGATTGATTTCAATCCTGAAAATATCATGCTTGCAACAACTGAGTGGATACGTAACGATGTCTCTTCCGACATTGCAGCCATTCTTGCGGAACTGAACTTCGGTATAGTGGCACTGTACGGAAAGTTCAACTTTGAGTCCGCCAACATTCCTGTATTGCATGCCTATGATGAGGGTGAAGCCAAAGAGGGTGTCGGTGCCGGTGCCGCCATTGCCTACGGGTACACTCAGGATCTTGACAATGATATGATCGTTCGGGAAATCGAACGAATAATGCAGGGTTAAGATGAAAGCACTCTTTATCGGCGGCATCAAAAGCGGTAAATCATTCAATGCAGAGCAGTATATCCTGGGTATCACTACTGAAAAAAAGCCCTATTATCTTGCGACTACCGAGCTTTTGGATGAAGAGATGAAAGTGCGTATCAGAGAGCATCGACAACAGCGATCTGAGCGCTTTATCAACATCGAAGAGCCTTTAGAGCTTTACAAAACACTCAAAGAACTCGATGCCCCCGTACTTATCGAATGTACCACCATGTGGATCAATAATATGCTCTATCACAACCAAAATAAGGAGCAGATTCTTGAACACATGGATCGTGTTCTAGCCCTCCCCCAATCTATCGTATTTGTTCACAATGATGTCGGTGCCGGTATCATCCCCGACAATGCACTTGCACGTCAATACATTGACATCTCCGGTGTCGTTGCTCAAAAAATTGCCCGCGAATGTGATAACGTCTTTCACTGCATTGCGGGAATTGCAACAAAGATAAAATAGTGCAGACCTCCAAAATCTTCAAAGGCTTTGCATTAGCAGTCTCCATGCTCACCACACTGCCTTTTTTCAGAGTGCATGACTTTTTCAGAGGGATCAACGGGTATGCCGTGATGTTTTACCCGCTGGTCGGTGCTATGCTCGGCATTTTGTTATGGTTCTGTTATACTGTGTTAGTTCCCTATTTCCCGGCAGAGCATCTTAAGGTTTCTCTTTTTGTGCTCTGGATCGTTCTCACCGGAGCACTGCATCTTGATGGGTTTTCTGATACCGTTGACGGGCTGTTTGTTCCTGTAGATCAGGCTGAAGCGGTAATGAAAGATCCGTATACCGGTGGTATGGGAATGATCTTCACTGTAATATTTTTGATCTTTAAAGCCTCAGCACTGTGGCACCTTGAAGCACTTTATCTTCTTCCGATCATTCTAATGTTCTCGCGTTATAATGCTGTGTTAGCAATTTATTTTTTCCCTTACATTCGCAAAGAGGGGATGAGTACATTGGCAAAACGAGAGTTCACTTCCACCCAATTGGCACTCTCTACACTGATGGTACTGCTTGGTCTTTTCATCTGGCCGCAGGGATGGTGTCTGCTCGCCTTTTCACTCATGAGCCTACTGCTCATCAAACGCTTTTTCATTAAACGGCTTGGCGGATTCAGCGGCGATATCTACGGTTTTTTAATAGAGGTCACTGAACTGGTACTTCTTAACGTCCTGCTCTTTGGAGCGACCGCATGATCATCACCCTTGTACGCCACGGCGAGATCGATAACGATTATCTCGGCTATTATAACGGGCATATTGATATCGCACTATCCGAAAAAGGGCTTCAAGAAGCTGCTTTAGTGGCAAAGCAATTTAAATATACCCGTTTTGACGCCGTCTATAGCTCCGACCTCATCCGCTCACGCCAAACCCTGCACCCTTTTTCGCTGAATATCGAACCGCACTTCACCGAAGAGCTTCGTGAGAAGTCATGGGGAAAACATGAAGGAATGAATTTTGATGCCATCACAACACGTGACGGACTTGCCTATAGACATTTTGAGCAGTGGATCAATGCCCTTGACGGCGAACCTTATGATGCCTACATCGCACGTATTCGCCGTTTTTTTCTTGAGTTCCTGCCTTCACAGCCTTATGACTCTGTTCTTGTAATAACCCATGCAGGCGTGATCCGTGTACTGTATGCGATTATCCTGGAGCTGAGTCTGGAAAAAGCATTTGGCCTCCCGTTTCCTTACGCAGCGTACACCACACTTGACACCGAAACCTGGCAGTTTGGAGCGTTG
>DAOWOG010000029.1 GCA_030642185.1 Helicobacteraceae bacterium
GAGTAATGCACATTACTCCAGATATATACTGTACTTAGCTAAACTCCTAAATGAAGAGGCACTCCCTATAGAAGCAAAAGATCACCCTCTATCCGGAAACTATCAAGATACCAGAGAGTTTCATGTCGGTGGTGTCTTGATATAAAGCTGTGCCAGGTGCAGTTTTGTATCCAGATCCTGCGGATTTCTCTTAAGGCTGTTTTGATACTGACTGATCTTCTCTTCATCGCTTGAACGAAGTATAAACAGAGCATTTCTAATCTCTTCATCGTCTTTGACTTTCATCAAAGATTCAAAACCCACTATCGCCTCTTTTTTTTCATTTTGCCACATAGCAATGAAAGCCAACAGTTTTTTTGACTCAAAAGCGGTGTCAGGTTCTGTACTGAGTTTTTGCAATATAACTTTTGCCTTGTCATATTGTTGTGTTTCAGCGTACACTCTGGCTTGCAAAAGCTCCAGATCAGAATTTTTGGAATGAGCAGCACTTTGAGAAACCTTCAAAGCATTCGGATAATCCTGATTCCAGTAGTAGTAACGGGCAAGCAGCAGAGCTGACTCATCTGAAGCGTTTTGCTCATAAAACGCTTTGCTCAGGCCGATGGCTTCCGGACGTTCATCATAAGCGTATAACGCTGAGGTATAATTCTTTAATGTCTGAAAGCTCTGCTGCTCTGTATAAACCTGCTTCAGCCCTTTTAGCTGTCTGTTTACCGAATTGTCGAGGAGTTCTTTTATACGCATCAGTTCTTTATCATCAGGATAACGTTTTGCCAATGCAGTATAAAACCCTACAGACCTGTAATCATTCAAATAAATATAACATTCCAGGATTTTAAAACTATAAGCACGCTGTTCATTTCTACTGTTCAACACACTGTACAGATGAAGTGCATCCGTATAGTTTTCCTGCTCAAAGTAGAGATCTGCCTGAATGCCGTCAAATCTTTTTTTTGCAGAATCACCGAGACGATTTAAAGCGTTCTGAGACAATACATAGTTTTTCAGTGCTAAATACTCACGTGAAGCACGCACATTACTCTCTGCAGCAAGTTCTCTGTTAAAATAGATCAACGCTTCATAGAGATGCAAAAATTCTGTTTGATCAAGCCTATCAAGTGTTGCCGCTATCTCATCCTTCTTCACATTTAAAAGATTATACGCTTTAAGTGTCTGAGACATCTGCTGCCCATAAAGGGCCTTCTCTCTTAACTGCCTGATTTTAGATGCGTCTTTATCCAATAGAAGGACCTGATCGCACAACTGCAGACTCTTGTCGAATTCCTTCTGTTTAAAATAGTAGTGTGCCAGTATCTTTCGATCCTGAACATTAAAAGGATCATCCTGGACAATACGCAGCAAAGTCTGCTCATCAACCTTCAGAGCGGAAACCGGAGTGAAAAGCAGCGTCAATATGGCAGCAGAAAGCAGATAGTTAAATTTCAAGGCAGTTCTCTATATTTTCTACGGTACAAGCTGATTCAAGTTTGACACGCCATCCTCTCTCCTGCAAACTGTTTTCAACTCTGTCAGCCAGATACTTACGTGTATTGAAAGAGAAATAGTAGATCTTTTTATGTTCTCTGTCTACATACATAAAATCATATTCCCGGCTTGGTTTTGAATCGGAAAACGTATCAGCGTCATACGAAAAGACAAACAGTGAAAAATAGAGCCTGTAGTTACTTGCCAATGCCACAAGCCAATGCATCTCTTCTTCATCTTTTAGTACCTTCTCAAGCGTTGACAGCCGATTCAAGTTGTCTGTATAAAAATACTTGTTAAGACTTTTTTCAATTAAAACAATAAACTCATCGATGGAAAAGTTGGAAGTAAAAGCACCTTCATATCCGTGTTTATAGAGTTCTACCCGGTCAGTCACCCGCAGTGAAGGTGCTGTGGTAATCGCAAAAAAGTTGCATTTTTGAAACTGTTTTTTTAACGAAACAGTCTCGACAAATCTATAATCATTTTCATTGATAAAGAAAAAGAGCAGATCAGGTTCAAATGAGAGATGATGCAATAGCTCCTGTGCGGTATAGATAATGGAAACCGTAAACCGTTCGGTATCCGAAAACAGGTAATTCAACAGCTCTATTGTTGCAGAATTCTCATTGTCATTGGCAAAAATGAGGATATCAAAATGGGATTTCTCAACATCTTTTTCCGATTCTTCTTCACGTTCCTGAAGCACCAGACGGTTATTATGGGATTGAAAATCAAGTTTTGCATTTCCGACATGCTGCAGAGAGTCGGTAATCTGTACCAAACGTTCATTCAGATTTTTCTCCTCTATCCGCAGGGTCAAATCTGAAAAATCACGAATATACTCAATCATAAAATCGTAGTGGCTGCTTGTTGTCGAGATGGTAAAGATAACTTTTATATTATTCTTGGATGCCAGTTGCAAGACCAGACGAAAAATCGGTTCAATTTCAAATCGGTCCTGAAACTCGAAAAAACTCTCAAAACGGTGGAAAAGAACTATCTCTGATGTCGTACTGTTAAAAATAGATTCCAACTCTTTACGAAAAAAGTCATAGGAATATCTTTTTTTCAACGTACCCCAGTCACTTTTAAGACAAAACTCGTCGATATGCTCATCAATATCCTGTAAAGATGCAAACCGCTCTTTAGCAATTAACACTTTTCGATGAAAAAAGCTTCCTTCCACCGGTGTCAATATAGTGATATTTTTTTTTAAAATACTGTGCATAAGAAACATCGCCAAAGTAAACTTCCCGCTCTTTCGCTCACCTTCGATAATAATGACCTGACTTTTTCTGAGTAATTGTTTATATTGCATACGTGAATTATATTGGTTTTTGTGCAAAATAGCGTTTACTTTTTGTTAAACATTCTTAAAAACAGATTTATAGGCGCCACGTGATACAATTAATTAAAAATCCAAGGGATTTTAGATGAGAATAACCATACGTATTTTTCTACTTTTGATTAGCAGTATCATTGCAATAACTTCACTTCTCTTTTTTCCGCCTGTCACTTCCTATATGAGTAAAATAGCGTTGAAATATGTATTTGATAAAAATATCATCATCCTCTCTGCTCAACTGACTCCCAACCGTTTTGATCTTCATGCGCTCATTGATCAGAATCAGAGTGTTATCCTCAATGCCAAAGAACTTATGCATACAAATCGTCAGGCAACGCTTCAATTTAAAGGCAATGTCAATGTTTTCAGTCATATAGCAACCGTTGAACTCCCTTATATGAAGGCAACTGCCACTGCTGTATATCAAGGCCCTGCCAATCATCTTGTCGCCACGGCAGAGACACTTGAAGGCAAGGTCTATCTGGACCTGGATCTCAATGCCATGCATTATACTTATGGTGCCGATGATGTCAAAATAGAGTCTTACCTTCAACAAAACGATCTTCCTCTTTATGCCAGCGGTCCGCTCTTTTTCAAAGGCAAAGGATTAATCCAGGATGATTACTATGTCGATATCAACATAACACGAAGTCATCTGTTTCTGGAAGATGCAGCCGTATCCGAACTCTCTTCCAAGATCAAAGCCCCTCTCGGAGTTACATTGGCTTCTGATGTAGCCTTTCATGATAATGGTATTAAACTTGATCTGGAATTCAACAGTTCACTGGCTTCGATTTCCATACCTGCTTTCAATTTTGGTTTTGATGAGGGCGTTTATACGTCCCATATAGAGATAGCCAACCACGGTATTCAGGATGTTCCCATTAAACATCTCTCTTTGATATCAGGCGGGACAGTTTCTGAAAACAATCACACAGGAAGATCAAAACTTGTTGTCGATGGTCATGTGCTGGAGTTTGAAGATATTGAGCACCGTATCGATGCCAATCAGCTTAAAGCAGCATATCGCCTTTCAACCTTGCAAAAAGAGCCGATCAACCTGACCGGCAACAACGCTCTTTTTGGAACGATCGACGTACAGGAGAAAGAGCTGATCGTTACTCTGGACTCGAAAATGTTAAAAGAGCCTGGCGAATTCAGCATGAAAAAAGAGAAAATATCGTTCATATTAAATAGTATGCCACTGAAAATGCTCTTTAACATCATCAACCAGCCCAATTTGGCCGATGCTGATCTTGATCTTGATTTTCAGGCAGATTTGAGTCAGGAGCCTTTGTTATGGCAATTTCACACTGAAACAGAAAATCTTTTCCTGGACAAAAACCTCTCTTCTGAACTCAATATCACCCGTCCTATCGTGCTGCGCATAGACGTAAAAAATGATAAAGACAACATCCTGATTACGCCATTTATAGACAGTGATCTGGCGACACTCAAAAAAACACTTCTTACTTATCACACGAAAACCAATCAACTCGGCATCCTGTCCAATCTATACAATATCAGTCTGCCTGGTTACAAAACGCCTCTTTTAGGATTTAAAGGAACTGCCGATCTGGCCAATTCAACTTTACTGGAAAGTCATATTAAACTAAAGCACGAAACAATCGAGATCAAAAATCTCAGTTGGAAAGACAACCGTGTCTTCACTGACTTTAATTATAAGATCGAACGGCTCGATCGTTTTGCTTCACTTAACAAAGATTATGTATTAAGCGGAGACACGCATCTTACCTATGCGAATGAAGCACTTTCACTTTCCATGCTAAGTGATCAATTTGGACCGATCACTCTTTTTCTGGAAGGCAATCAGATTCGTGTAAACACATCAAAGCTGCCATTAAAAGAGATCTTTGTATTGACATCTTCTCCTGTTATGCTTCAGGGTGATCTCAATATATCGCTGCTCTATGCATCCCCTGAAATACATCTCCAGGTAAATTCTGACATGATCACGCCTACGGTTGAACTTAACAGTACCATACGTCCTTTTTCACTCCAAAGCACCGTTGAACTGCAAGAGGAAGAAAACGGATATTTCGGTAAAGCAAAGCTAAAAACAGCCAATGAAGCACTGATATTAGAAAATATCAGCGTAAAAACAGATGAATTGAGGGCCTATACTGATTATGATCTCAATATAACGGCACTCGAAAATGCAACTGCATTCCTGCCTAAAGCGCTTCAAGGGACACTGCAGCTAAACGGTTATGTTGAGCATAATAAGACGCAGAAGGTCAGTGTAAGCACCAGTAACTTTGCCCTGCCCCTGACATGGCATCGCTATCTTGATTCCAATGCAAGCAGTACGCTCAATACCGCCATTACACTCGATGCAGAATATGATGAAGGTAAAATCAATCTTGCAAATACCGTTGAAACTGATCTGATCTCCATTGATCCGCTTAATGCAAAGATAGATCTTAATCAACAAACATTTCAGATGCATAGTTCAGTGTTGACAGATTTATGGCTGAAAGATATGAATATATCACTGCGGGGTTCTTATGATGACAACAAAAGTATCCGCCTGATTGACTCGAAAGTACGTACGGCATCTCAACAACTTACCTTACAGAAGTTTCATTATAAAAACAGTGAAGATATCTCCGGAAGTTATAAATTGATACTTTTAAAAACAGATGATCCCTCTTTTAACTATCATAAAGACGCACAAATTGAGGGACGGTTTCAAACTGCGCCAAAAATAGAAGCGACACTTAAAAGTGAGTCCTTTGACGGTGTGCTCGATATATCGTTTGATGAAAAAGTGCTGAAAGTACATACAAAACAGCTCTCACTACCGTTACTGCTGGCATTTGCAGGACAAAAGACGCCGTTGGAAACCGGAAAAATAGATAGTGATATTTACCTCTCTTCTGCTGCCCTGCTGGAAAACAACCTGACGAAGCTTTCAGGCAAAACGGAGATTTATATGAGTGATCTGCTGATCAACGGTATCAATCTTGATAAAACCCTGAAACACCTGAGGGACTCCCAGGACCTCTCCCTGTTTAACAAAGATTTTAAAGATCTACCATTAGTCCGTTCTGTAACCCGGATTCCGTCAAACCTGCGTAAAGGTAACGTCGAGACGACCCGTATCACTGACATTCAACTCAATACAATAACACAAAACGGTTTTGTCTCATGCGATGACTGTGCGCTTTCTACGGAAGAGAACAGGGTCGCTTTTCAAGGCGGCATCAATTTAAACACGCAAACATTTTTAGACTTTTATGTAAGTTTGCTCGATCCAAACGGATGTTCCTACTTTATACAACAGGTTGAAGGAAACCTGAGCAACCCAAAAGTCGAACTTGCAGCGGCTGGATTTAAAGTGATCGGCGGTGCTGCATTATCAGTAGCTTCCAATGTTACAGATGCAGTATCATGGGGAACAGGTGCAGTTAAGAAAACAGGCGGTTTTCTTGGGAACATCACCAGTTATATTCCTCTGATTGGAGGGATTACAGACAAAACTGTAACAGGAGTAACTGCCCTCCCATCTGATGCAACGGGAACAGTCATTGGCGATTGTACGCCCTTTTATACCGGAGTCATTCTGCATCCCGTAAAAAAACAAGTTAAGGAAAGTAGTATTGATGACAACCAAACGCTTCAAGAGACAGAATAATTCAGGGAAAATCTACTCTATTTCGAAATCCATATGGAGTGATTATATTACAAAAATGTTATAAATAACACTTCATTATCTTTTAGTTAACTAAATATTATGCTATACTACGTTTGATTTTTAATTAAAAGGACTTATCTATGAAAAAAACAATTCTATTATTTACCATGCTAACAACAATTTTTACACTACATGCAAAAGATATTACGTTAGGTGAAAATACAATTCAAGACAGTATGCTGTGTGAAATCTTTTCAGAGAAAGTAAATCGTATTTCTGAAGACCAGGCAAGCAATAACTCAAATGACAAGTTTCAATACTTCATGGAACGCAAAAAAGAACACTGTTCAAAATAAGACTAAAACATTTCAACAGGAGGCATTAGCCTCCTACCCACTTCAACTTTTTCTTTCAAAAACATTTTATAAAATACACTTATTACTCCACCAACCTTTAGTCAGTGTATAAAAACTAAAGTGCCAGGTGTAAAATTATAATTTATTGATTTATTATCAAAAAATCTATTCTGTCTAACTCAAGGGCACCTCTAAATATATTGAAGATCGCTACAGTAACAGATTATAAACCTACACTTTATTTATTTTTTATATTTTATGTCTAAGAATAGATTATTATTTATAAAACACATCCTGGCTACTGACAAATTCTATTCATAGCTCTATTTATTCCTATAAGCCTCCAGGAGCGTCGATCGTACTTCCAGTCGTGTCCCAAGTCTCTAAAAGGCTTTCTAGGCGCACTATGCAATTGTTAACTTTTCAGCTACATTGTCTCAATAATATAGAGGTGAACAATTGTTTTTTTATAAATCGAAATTTTGACTCAAAATCATCAAAGTGTTCACCATGAAAAACATGTGAATAACAGTTGAATATCTACTAGTGTAAAGATCAGTTAATACGATAAAATGGATACTAAATAATAAATTCATATACAAATATATTAATACATTATATTATTCCATTTTCTACTTAATTATACTCCCTTGTAAACGTTGCCAGCATCAATAAAAACAACATCAGAAGTACCTTATTTTTCTACTTTGATAAAGCAGGTTTTTCAAGTTAATTCACTGTCAATACAAGGCCGGAATAAAACTATTTCACATGAACAACTGTTCATTCGTTATTTCCAATATATGAACAAGTGTTCACTCTCATTTAAGTGTATATTAACAACTGTTCATATATAGTTAGAATGATGTTAACAACTGTTCATATACTAGAAAAAAGGAGCCTTAAATGCCTAATTCACCGCGATCAAGCCAAGGAAAGCCGACAAAAGACCTTATACTGGATGCTGCAATGGAGTTATTCGCTGAATATGGCTATAAAGGAACTTCAGTAAGAAAGATCGCCTCAAAAGTAGGGATAAGAGAGAGTGCTTTGTACAACCATTACACCAATAAAGAGGATATTTTTCTCTCCGTTACCTCAAAGACTTTTACAACCCCTTTTTCAGCGAATGATAATGCTGAGGCTCTGCAGGAGAGTGCTAAAAAAGGCAAGAAATTTCTCTATAAATTTATGACAGAATTCAAGCTTTTGAGCTTTGACAAAACATATGAAAAACTCTTCAGGATTATGATGATCGAGCTGATGCAGAACCCTGCTCTTCGACACAATTTTATTGATGCTTTTCACGATAAAAACAACAAGCTTTTATCGGGTGCTTTTTTCATTATGATGCAGGAAGGTTTGATCCGATCATCGGATCCTATGCTGATGGCAAATGAGTTTCTATCGCCGCTTTTTTATCTACGGCTGCAAGTGAGTTTGTTGAAGGCAGATGGCCATTCTACTACACCACTTTCAACGCAATTTGAAAAACATGTTGATTTTTTTTGGGAGAGTGTTTCACTATAAATAAAAACAGAGGGAGTCCACTCTGTTTTTATTACACTATTGTGCCGGAACTTTGAAGGTCAATTTTGGCAGGATCATCACACCTGTTGAGAGTTTAACTGTAACACCGCTTGTTGCATCCATCAGTGCCTCACTTATTTTAGTACGTGAACTCATCTTACTGCCGCCGGAAATTTTGGCAAATTTACCTGTTCCGCCTTTGAGTTTAAAAGTACCTTCACAACCTCCGGCTGTACCAGAACATTCATAGGCAGCAAATATAATATCTTCGCCTGCACCGATCTGGCAATCACCCTGAGTGACAATAGTTTGACTTTTCAAGTTCATCTCCTGGACTGTCGGACAGATAAACGGCAATGCATCAATCATGTCTTTGTGACCGGCCTGAACATACAACGTGCCTTGAATGGCGCCCATAAACTTGGCTTTGCCCGGCTCACTGATATAAACCTGCCCCTGTCCATTCCAAGGTGCAAGGATTTCCGCTGTTTTAACATCATC
>DAOWOG010000119.1 GCA_030642185.1 Helicobacteraceae bacterium
GACAGCCTCTTTTCATGCGAAAGAGATGTATAAACGTTATAACAAGTTGACTAACATAAACTATCGTGAGATTACAGAAAAATCAGGAGCTGATTTTATGACTTTTGATCAATAGGACGTTTATGCCTTATCCTATTGCTCTTCTCCTGCTTTTTAGCGCCATTTTTACTCTCTATCTTACCATTCAGCTCTTTTTATGGCTGCAGCATAGGGCGCTTTTGTCACGTCTGAAAAAAGCTCCTTTCCCAAAGAACTATAAAAGGATACTGGAGAAAACCCCTTTTTACAGCCGCCTGAATGCAGATGATCAGACAATGATGCACTACTCGATTTTACGTTTTATAAATGAAAAAGAGTTTATCGGGCTTAATAGTATGGCTATCACCGATGAGATACGTGTCATCATCGCATTTTATGCCTGCTTGCTGCTGCTTCGCATCAGACAACATGACTGCTACGGAAACTTGAAAACCGTTCTGATCTATCCTTACGAGTTTATTGCCGATCAGACAAGAAGTGACGGCGGCATTTATACCAAAGAAAAGTTTGTACTTGAAGGACAATCAGCCGGTGACACAGTCGTTATCTCCTGGCACAATGCCAAAAAAGAGGCCTATCATATGCACCATCAAAACGTTGTGCTGCATGAATTTGCCCATGAGATCGATTTTATGGATGGTGAGATAGACGGTGTACCGCCGATGAAAGAGAGCCGCTATCATGAGTGGACGCAGGTGATGTATGATGAATACAAAAAACTGAATGAGAAAAGCCTCCAAGACGGCTATCTCGACAAATACGAATTGATTGGAACTTACGCTTCCACAAATGAAGCAGAGTTCTTTGCCGTCGTTACTGAACGGTTTTTTGAAGCACCGCAGTCGCTAAAAAAACATTTCCCTGATATTTATAAGGAGCTTAAACAGTTCTATCGCATCGATCCGGCAGCAATTTTTCCGGCTTGACCATCAGACTGTGCTATGATTGTAAATACTCAATTAAAATTAAAAAGAAGTTTTGATGATAGAAAAAATATGGCTTGACAAGTTTGCCAAGAAGAGTAAAAAAGCCGGAATTGTTTTGATGGGACTGGGTATCGCAGGTTTTTTGATGCCAACATTTTTCACTCTGACACTGAGCTATCTAGTCGGATGGCTGTTGCTGTTCGCAGGTTTCACTCAAGCTTATTCAGCTTATGAACATAAAGATCACCATGTCATATCATGGTTGCGTCCCTTTTTAAATCTGGTCGCTTCTCTTATCTTTTTACTCGACAGCAATATCGGTATGGCTTCGTTAGGACTGCTGCTTGCTTTTTACTTTTTTATAGATGCCTATGCCGGTCTTGCTATGGGGCAGCAGTTTAAAGAACATGGCATCACTGTCTGGGGAGTTGTCAATGCAGTTATTTCGTTTGCTCTTGGGATAATTGTTTTGATGACCTGGCCGATGAGTTCAGCCTGGCTGGTGGGAATTTTTGTAGGAATTACACTCTTTTTCGATGGCTTGATGCTGCTGTTTTTGGGCAAAAATATTATAAAGAGATAAAGAGGGAAAAATGAAGATACTGATTGTTATTGATTTGTCGGAAATATCATCTTATGTTGTGGATGAAGCGATTAAATTTGCCAAAGATGCCGCTGCAGATGTCTGGCTGCTGCATGTTGGCGAACCTGAGCCAGAGTTTATCGGCAGCAAAGTGGACACAAAAGAGATGCGTGATATTCATGCAGAAGCATTTCATAAAGAGCATCGTCATTTACAGCAATATGCAAAGCAATTTGAGGAAGCGGGACTGAAAACGACTGCCCTTTTAATACAGGGCGAGACAGTCAAAACTATTCTCAATAAAGCCAAAAAACTCTCTGCAGATATTATTGTGATGGGTTCACATAAAAAAGGTGCACTCAGCCGTCTACTTCTTGGCAGTACCAGTGAAGGGGTGCTGCATCATTCTGATATCCCCGTTATGATTATCCCCGTACCTGAAAATTAATATATACGGTGCCTTGAAGAGATCGGAAGATAAAATTTTTCGATATAGTCATTCATCATCCTTCTTGTGCCAAAATGCGGCGAAATACTTTGCATAGCGGCCTTCATCATGACAATCCAGCCATGCGGAATACCTTCATCGCCACTGTCGTAATAGAGAGGAACAATTTCATTTTCAAGCGTATCATACAGGGACCGGGCATCTTCTGCATCATTGCCGTTTTGAGTGCCGAATTTCCATCCGTTGTGGCCATTAAACGCCTCGGGCCACCAGCCGTCCATAATAGAAAGATGGAGTACACCGTTCATCGAACTTTTCATACCGCTGGTACCGCAGGCTTCCATCGGCGGCAATGGAGAGTTGAGCCAGACATCGACTCCGCATACAAGGTATTTAGCCAGAAATTCGCCGTAATCTTCGACAAAGGCAATACGTCCTTTAAATCGGGGGTCCTGTGCGATTTTAAATATACGCTGAAGTATCTGTTTGCCGGAGTTATCCGAAGGGTGGGCTTTGCCGGCAAAGATAATCTGTATCGGCCGGTCTTCATTGTCAATGATCTTCTCCAGCCGCTGCAGATCATGCAAGATCAGATCAGGACGTTTGTAGGCGGTCATACGCCGTGCAAATCCTATGGTCAGAATGTCAGGATCGAGTAACAATCCTTCTGCCAGCGCCACAACCGGACTGATCCCTTCGTCGACATAGTTACGACGGACCTGCTCCCTGAGAGTATTGATCAGACGCAGTTTGCATCGGCGGTGGAGGTTCCATAATGTTTCATTGTCGAGTTCATCCATACACTGCCACAGATCAGGATCATCCTGCATACTAAGCCAGTCATTGCCGAGCAGTCGGGCATACTGACTGTGCAGTCCGTCATCAAGCCAGGTCGGCAGATGTACACCGTTGGTTATATGTGTAATCGGTATCTTTTCAGGAGGTATGTCCGGAAAAAGCGATGCCCATATCGTCCGGCTTGCTTCTGCGTGGATTTGGCTGACTCCGTTGCGGTAATGGCACATATTCAGACCGAGAACCGTCATATTGAATCCTGCTGCGGGCTCATCCGGATTGATACCCAGGCTTAGAAACTGCTCTTTACTGATCCCCAGTTTTTTCCAGTACTCAGCGAAGTACAGCTCTATCATCTCAAAACTGTAGACATCCGTGGCAGAGCGAAGCGTCGTATGGGTTGTAAATACCGAACACTGTTTTACCGCTTCGATTGCTGCTTCAGGTTCCATCCCCGATTCGACACGCACACGGATACGCTCAAAAAGGGCGAAGGCGGGATGCCCTTCATTGAGGTGCAACATGGAATACTCGATCGAGAGAACTTCTAATACACGGTAACCTCCCACTCCGAGTACAATCTCCTGGCGCAGTCGCTGATGCATATCCGGTGTATAGAGTTTTGACGATACCTCTCTATCCCACGGATCATTTTGATCAATATCCGTATCGAGCAGATAGAGGGGTGTACGCCCGACATTGATCTTCCATACCGAGACCGATATCGGAGGATCGATATAAGGTACTTCCACAATAAGATGCCCGCCTTTTTCATCCAGCATCCGCTCCACCGGTGCGGCATCCTTATCAATAGACTGATTTCTGTCCTGCTGCCATCCGTCCGGTCCCATTACCTGATGAACATATCCCTGCGGATACATAAATCCGATACCGACCATGTTCAGTCCCATATCGCTGCTCTCTTTCAGGACATCTCCTGCCAAAAAACCCAGTCCGCCGGAGTAGATCGGGAGACTTCGGTGCAAACCGAACTCTGCACAAAAATAGGCGACCGTCGGCAGTTCTTCCGCCATAACACTTTGTCCCGCCATATAGTGACCAAACTGTGCCGAAACATAGTGATATTCACGCATAAAAAAACTGTTTTCTATGGCATGGCGGAACTCCTCTTTAGAGAGTGATTTGAGCATCACAATGGGGTTGTGCCCGGATTCTTTCCAGCGATAGGTATTAAGCAGTTTAAACAAAATTTTTCCACGCGGATTCCATGTCCACCAAAGGTTTAGAGCAATCTCTCTGAGCTCTTTAAGCTCAGCCGGAAGATCAGGAAGTACAATATTGGTTGACGGATCACGCATTTTCGTCATCTCCTCTAAAGACTTTACAGCAGAGTAACATACGAGCGCCCATAAAAACCCTGAATATCGTAAGTGCCTTCAAATATATTTTTATTTTGAACCATAAGACCTATCTGAAGTTTAAAGCTTTTTGCACTACAATTTATCCAGGAGGGTGTCATGAATGAAATAGTTAAAAGTAAAGAGCATGGGGTTTCTGTCGGTTTAAGCAGAGTCAATGATTATGTTTATCTGAAGATAAAGATTAATGGCAGGCTGACACATGAAGATTACGAACTGATGGTACCGATGCTTGAAAATGCAATTGTTGGCATAGAGAAACCAAACATTGAAGTATTGATTGATGCTGTTGATTTTGAGGGTTGGGATCTCAGAGCAGCCTGGGATGATCTGAAATTTGGTCTGAAACATAATAGCGAATTTACCAAAATTGCATTTGTAGGTAATAAAAAGTGGGAAGAGTACAGTATAAAAATTTCAAACTGGTTCATTAATGCAAAGATGCAATATTTTGAAGATATTGAAGAAGCGCATCAATGGCTGGAAAACGAGGATCAATTATGAGCCAAACAAATAGCACACATCTGGAAAAAATCAAAGAAGCAGTACATCAGTCAGACATTATGTCAGATGAAGAGAAAAGTTCAAGCGTCAAGCTCATCGAAGAGTGGGTGATTGAAGACAAAGCAATGGGGCTGCTTACGGAACAACTGCTGAACATATCTGCAGGTATCAAACCGATTTTAGCCGAACTTGGATGGGATTAACGCATCGTCCGGGTTAAATAAGTCCCAGCAGCGCAACAAGAAGCACCGGAGGGGTAATCACAAGCCCCACTTTCATATATTCTATCCACGAGATCTTCACCCCTTTCTGTGCCAGAACATGAAGCCAAAGAAGTGTGGCCAGTGAACCGATCGGGGTCATTTTCGGTCCGAGGTTTGAACCTAGGATGTTGGCATATACAAGCGCTTCGTTTCCGACGTATCCCACCTGATCGATGGCAATGTCCATAATCATAATCGTCGGCATATTGTTCATGACAGAGCTTATTACGGCAGCTAAAAAACCTGTGCCGATAATGGCGATGGTATCGCCCTGCGTGTTCAATGCCGTGATCCAGGAGGCGATGATATCGGTCAGACCGGCATTCTTCAGCCCATACACCACCACATAAAGCCCGATACTGAACCAAACCACCTGCCAGGGGGCTGCTTTAATCGTCATAATCGGCTTAGTCGCTTTATAGTGGTTGGCGATTGCTAAAAAGAGCAAGCCCCCGCCCAATGCAAAGATAGAGAC
>DAOWOG010000332.1 GCA_030642185.1 Helicobacteraceae bacterium
CTCAGAACTTTCTGTTCATGTTCTGCACGTTCAAGACCCTCATGCGAAACCGTATAAAAAGGGATGTCAAACTTTTTGACAAGGGATTCGAGAAGATCATAGTTGGAAACGACCGCCAAAATATTGGCATCAAGTTCACCGGCTTCATAGCGGATTAAAATATCCCCCAGCGCATGCGACTCTTTCGTCACCATTAAAATGATATTTTTCTTGCCCGGTGCAATAATCCTGATATCTGCATCATTCGGAAGCGCTGCTGCAAGATCATGATTGAGTGCATCACGATCGATATCACCCGACACGACACTTCGCATAAAAAATTTGGTATTGACCTTGTCTACAAATTCATTGTTTGAAAGAATATTGAGATCATAACGATAAAATATACTTGAGACCTTGTAGACAAGGCCCTTCTCATCATGTGAGTCGATCAGGATACGATACTGCTGCATTATTTTACGGTATAATTAGCGATAATGGAACCCATCTCGCTGGTGGAACAGATCTCTTTTGCATCATAATTTGCCAGATCTTTCGTGCGATAACCCTCTGCAAGAGTACGTTGAATCGCCGCATCAATGCGGTCAGCTGCCGCATTTTCATTTAACGCATAACGCAGCATCATTGATGCACTTGAGATGGTGGCTATCGGATTGGAGATCCCCTGACCTGCAATGTCCGGCGCCGAACCGTGGATCGGTTCATACACACCGATTTTGCTTCCGACCGATGCCGATGGCAGCAAACCGATAGAACCGGAAAGCATACTGGCTTCATCACTGAGGATATCGCCGAAAATATTGCCGGTTAAAATTACATCAAACTGTTTGGGGTCGCGAATCAGTTGCATTGCCGCATTGTCTACGTACATATGTGTCAACTCTACTTCCGGATATTCCGTCGCGATCTCTTCAACGACCTCACGCCATAGTTGAGATACATCAAGTACGTTTGCTTTATCGACAGAGCAGATACGTTTGCTGCGCTCCATTGCAATTTTAAACGCAACGTGGGCGATACGTTCGATCTCAGGACGGGTATAGACCATAGTATTGTAGGCTTTATCACCCTCACGGCCCTTTGGTTCTCCAAAATAGATACCGCCGATCAGTTCTCTGACGACCATCAGATCAACGCCTTTGACGATTTCCGGTTTAAGTGAGCTGGCATTGACCAGTTCATCATAGACAACGGCAGGCCGGAGGTTGGCAAAAACACCCAATTCTTTACGAAAACGCAATAGACCGCTTTCGGGACGTTTTTCACGAGGCAGATCATCCCACTTCTCACCGCCAATGGCACCAAAGAGTACCGCATCGGACTTCATAGAGATCCTGATCGTCTCTTGCGGGAGCGGATCGCCTGTAATATCGTAGGCACATCCGCCCATCAGCGCTTCTTCATATGCAAAGCTGACATTTTCCACTGACGCTACTGCATCAAGTACCTTGATCGCTTCATCTATAATTTCAGGACCGATGCCGTCACCTTTGATAATAGCAATATTATAGTTTTTCATTAGTGCTCCCGGCTATTAATTTCTTCTTGTGCATAATTCATCAGTCCACCGCTTTTGAGCAGTTCCTGCATAAACTCAGGAATAGGTGTGAATACATATGTCTTATCGGTCGTCTTGTTGGTGATCGTACCGGTATTCATATCGATACTTACCTCTTCACCCTCTTTGATCTCCATGCTCTCAGGCAGTTCAAAGATGGGTAGGCCCATGTTGAATGCGTTGCGATAAAAGATACGTGCGAATGTCGGTGCAATCACCGCAGCCACACCGGCAGCTTTCAGCGCGATTGGAGCGTGTTCACGAGATGATCCGCATCCAAAATTTTCATCAGCAACAATAATATCGCCCGGACTCATTTTGTTCACGAATTCCGGATCAGCATCTTCCATGACATGCTTGGCTAACTCTTCGGGAACAGACGTACTAAGATAGCGCGCTGCTATAATCAGGTCTGTATCGACATCTTTACCGAAAGTCCAAACTTTTCCATCAATTTTTTGCATTAAATATCCTGCATCATTAGTAAATTTTTCGAGATTATAGCTAAAGTAAGCTATAAAGCCTAAAAAGGACACAATATATTAATTAATATCAAATTCGTTTTTACTGTATTTTTTCAGACGACATGTTTAAAAAAGCGGCTATTAAGCATCTGCAAAGTATAATCCCCCCAATATCCCAATCTTGCACGGAGTATCTTGCCCATGACCGCAAAAGAACTGAACAAGAACCTGGAAACACTTTTTTCAGAGCACAAATCCAGCAACTGTATGACATTTGAATCAGTCGTAGATATGTTTGAGAAACAGCCTACAGCTGCACAGGCCAAAAATATTCTCAAACTGGCCGAAAAAAATAAAAGATGCCTCTACACCTCTTCCGAACATGCCAAACTTCTAAATGAGCAGGAAGCTGCTTCACGCCGTGAAGCTCAGCGAAAACTCATTGAAGAAGCTGATGGCGAAGAGTTTGACATCTTAAAGAAACATGAGTTGCTTGAATGGTCACGTTCGGATTCCCCTGTACGTATGTATCTTCGTGAGATGGGTCAGATTCCGCTGCTGACCAAAGAAGAAGAGATCGAGATCTCTAAAAAAATCGAGAATGGCGAAAGCATCATTATTGATGCGATCTGTTCTGTTCCGTATCTTATTGACTTCATCCTCGATTATAGAGAGCCGCTGATTAACCGTGAACGTCGTGTCAAAGAGCTCTTTAAAAGCTTCGATGATGGTAAAGAGACAGCGGACGATGACGGAAATGTTCCAGAGGAAGATAAAAGCGAAAAAGCGTTAACGGCCAAAGACAAAAAACGTGTCGAC
>DAOWOG010000117.1 GCA_030642185.1 Helicobacteraceae bacterium
GCTCGGTGTGGTTCATAATGTGATCTATGCCCGTGTTGAAGAGACCTTGATGATCATCGCACAGTCACTGGATAAAAGCGGCCTCAAGGATTTGATGGGTGCCGGTATTGTTTTAACCGGAGGGTTTAGCAAAATGGAGGGTATTCGTGAACTTGCAGTTGCTATTTTTGACAACATGCCGGTCCGTATTGCCAAACCAAAAGAGATGGAAGGGCTTTTCGATACCCTTCGTGATCCTGCCTATTCCACTGTTATCGGCCTGGTAAAATATGCTACCGGTGGATATTCTACTTATGAGATTGATGTCAATAAACGTATGCGCTATGCCAGTGAGAAGCCTATTGAACAGGAACCTGTATTGACAGACATAGTCACTCATCCAGCCCATGATACATCAATACCGCCTTCTGAAAGCGATATAGCGAAAATCACGATCACAACCTTGCCAACACGCAAAAAAGAGAGTGAAGAAGCTGGAACAATGTCAAAATTTTGGAACTGGGTTACGCAGTTATTTTAAAAAGGAGTGAGGGATGGATCCGTTTTCTATAGAAGAAACAACAACAAATAATGGGGCACGTATCGTAGCTGTCGGTGTCGGGGGCGGCGGCGGCAATATGATCGGCCATATGCTTAACGAAGGTATTGAAGGCATTGAGATGGTCGTTGCCAACACTGATGTGCAGGTACTCAACAGCTCTTCTGTTGCTTTGAAGATACAGATGGGAAGCCGCTTGACCAAAGGTCTCGGTGCAGGAATGAAGCCGACGATCGGTAAAGATTCTGCTTTGGAAAGCTATGATGATATTCGTAATGCCTTAGAGGGTGCGGACATTGTTTTTATCGCTGCAGGACTTGGCGGCGGTACAGGTACAGGTGCGGCACCTGTCATTGCACAGATTGCCAAAGAACTTGGTGCGCTCACGATTGCTGTCGTGACAAAACCATTTATGTTTGAAGGCAGAAAACGTCAAAAGCTTGCAGATCAAGGTCTTGATGAACTCAAAAAAGAGAGTGATTCGATTGTTGTGATCCCCAATGACAAGCTTCTCTCCATCATTGACAAAAAGCTGGGGATGAAAGAGAGCTTTAAAATCGTTGACTCGGTACTGGCGCAAGCGGTAAGCGGCACATCCGGTGTTATTCTCTCTTCCGGTGAAAATGATATCAACCTTGACTTTGCAGACTTGCAGACCGTCATGTGCCACCGTGGTATGGCGCTGATGGGTGTGGGTGAGCATCAGGGTGAAAATGCTGCTTATGAAGCCATCAAAGCAGCGATAGAGTCTCCGTTACTTGACAATATGTCGATCAACGGTGCGATGGGTGTTCTGGTACATTTCAATATGCATCCTGACTTTCCGATGATGGAGCTCTCACAGGCGATGGTCGTTGTTGAAGAGAGTGCAGATGAAGATGCCGACGTAATTTTCGGAACCACCAGTGATTCTACTTTGCCGATTGACTATATCCGTATTACACTGGTTGCAACCGGATTTGAGCGTGATATCAATGAGACAAAAACAAACCCCATCAATACTGACCTCACTTCGCCTGAGGTATCCAGACCACGCCCGATTTCAAGACCTAGAATGGTTGTCGGCGGTGATGTCAGCGAAGACTACCTCGACGTTCCAACATATATGCGTCAACAAAAAGACTGATCTATTTAGATGTCTTCATTTGAAGAAATTGTAAAGGCCAAAACACTCCTTGGCCTGCATGACAAAGCTTCACTCTCCGAAATAAAAAGCCGTTATAAAAATCTGATGCATAAATGGCATCCGGACAAACATAAAGGAGATTCTGAAACCGCAACGCAAATGAGTGCCAAAATCAATCATGCCTATAAAACCATTTTGGATTACTGTAAACATTATGAGTTTCGTTTTGATGAAGAGTTTCTGCAAGAGCAGCATCTCTCCCCTCATGAGTGGTGGATGAACAAATTTGGGGGAAGATAGATATTTCGGCTTATACCGTCAACTTAATTTTTTCCTACAAACATCAACTGCATTCTTCGTAGAAAAAGAACACCCAGCGCAACAGCCAACACCTTAAAATCAATTTCACTTGCACTATGCAGACTTGCAAATGCTTCACTTTGTGTTGCTTCAACACCCATTGCCTGCATTTCAATTATCTTTGGCGTATAAACGGCATTAAAAAGTAAAAGTGTTGCTATCGTAACACTGGCACTCAGTATGGTAATGTTGTCCCGTCGACCATTCTTGTACTCCGAAAGTTCAAAAAGTGAAACCACGGCAACCATAAAATACCCCCAATAGCTAAAACGGCGAAAAATTTCAGCCATCAACTGACCTTCATTATAGCGATCAAGTAGTACATTGGTGAGTATGGCATCTGAATGAAAAATGACTGAAGTCACAAAAATGCCCAGCACCAACACTGCTCCGAGCGTCATCGCAACAAAAAGAAGATAAAGACTCACTGTCCACTGTTTTCTACTCATAATTATCCTTTTAAAACGAATCCCCGGTCAAAGCCGGCCAGGTCTTTATAAAATTTCAATGAACTATTCTCATTGATTTGAAGGTAACGCTCTACTTTTGCTTTTTGATCATAACCCATTTCACATGCAAAGCATTTAATCTTACGTGCCTTGACTTCATCCAGAAGCCTTCGAATGACCTCATCACCTACTTCACCCCCAAACAATGCCAGTGAGGGCTCATAATCAAGATTGCGCTCCAAATCGGCATCTAACGCAATATAGGGCGGATTGGAGACGAGGAGATCGATCTTCTCATCGATCATTTCAAGCAGATCGCCCTGACGCAGTTCAATCCGATCTTCAAGTCCGAATTCTACGATATTTTTATGCGCAACCTTCAATGCATCTTCACTGATATCACTGGCAATAATTCTGGCATGGAGAAGATGCTGTGCAAGAATAATAGAGATCGCACCGCTCCCTACTCCGATTTCGACAAGGGTTATTTCTGCTTCTTTATCGACACAGGAAAGTACTTCATCGATCAGTAGCTCTGTTTCGGGACGGGGGATCAATGCACCGGGTTCGATGTGAAAAGTCTGCGAGTAAAAACTAACACTGTTCATGATGTATTCCAGCGGTTCATGCGCTTTTCTACGCTGTATCCACTCACGTAAGCGATGGTCATCTTTTATGGTTTCGTCCGGATGCGTTATCAGCCACAGCTGATCACGCTGTAGATAGGCCATCAGTATCAGCTCAGCCTCACGCCGCGGACGTTCTGCAGCTTCATGCAGTTCGGCTGTTATGACATCCAGCCACTCTGAAATCAGCTGACGCCCTGCCACGGCTCTTCCAATAGTGTTTTTTCATCCTTTGCCTGGATATTGGCACCCAGCTCTTTGAGACGCTCAATAACCGGCGGATGCGTATAATGAAAAAAGATATAGAGCGGATGAGAAAGCGGAAAACTTTTGTTTTCCGTCACCAGTTTTTTCAACGCTTCAGCAAGATAAAGCTTACCGCCGAGTTCAGCTCCGGTTTTATCCGCTTCATACTCATTATGCCGGCTCACGACACCCATAATCGGCATCATAATAAAACCGATTACCGGCATAAACAGTAAGAAGAGTATCATCACTACCGAGGGCTGTTCAGAAACACCAAGAAAAAGGTAAAGTGAATCAGGAATATTTCCAAACAGTGCGAACATCACAAAAAGCATTCCGCCGACCATGCCGATATTTTTATAAATATCACCGTGTGCAAAGTGTCCCAACTCATGGCCAAGCACAGCCAGCAGTTCATGCGGTGTCAATTTTTCAAGAAGCGTATCAAACAATACGACTCTTTTAGACTTGCCGAGCCCGCCGAAATAGGCATTTAACCGGGCATCACGCTTGCTGGCATCACTGATAAATACACCCTGACTCTGAAAGCCTGTTTTCGCCATCAGTTCTTCAATCCTGGCATTAAGCTCTTTATCTTCCAGCGGAGTCAATTTATCAAAAAAGAGTGCCCGAATCGTAGGAAAAAACATATTGATTAAAACAATCACGCCAAAGATAAAAAGAAAGCTCCACAACCACCATAACTGTGTTGAACTCATGATCAGGTAAACACCCCAGATAACCGCAGATCCAAGCAGAATGCTGATTAATACCGTAATGACCGTATCTTTGATAAACAGAGCATAGGTTGATCGATTAAATCCGAACTCAACATCCAGAACAAACTTGCTGTACCACTCAAGCGGCAGTGTCACCATGCCGTTTATAAAGACAAACCCCATAACAACAAAGATGGTCTGCAGTGCCGGATCATCAATCATATAGGTCGTTTCCAGCCATGCGATACCGCCGCCAAGCCAGACAATGAACAGCAGATACTCGATCATGGTACTGACCATAGAGAGTTTCTCTTTAGCCACACTGTAATTTCCGGCTTTTAAAAAATCTGCCGCATTCATCAAAACAGGGTCCTGACGTTTTGCCCGGTTGATGTAACCGACCTGCATAACACTGACATAGAGTTTTATTAAAACGTAGAGCGAGTAGATAACCATAACTGTCATCAGCATACAGAAGCCTTTTTACATAATTGATCCGACATTTTAACCTGCTTTGCTTGCTCTTTGTGTATTTTATTCAAGTTAATAGACAGAGTTAATGTAGATTAAGAATAGCAAACAGTTATTAGCGTACCGGAATTTTACCGATACTTTCGGTAGGAACGATAGCATCATCAACATCACCGAAATAGATTTTTGCACCTGCGAAAACTGCACCCATAATCAAACCTGAGATAATGACGGCCCAGACAACTCTGCGTTTTTGTCCTGAGAGTGTATTGTAATCTTCGATTCCCTGAAGTGTTGGTTCTGACATACTAAGATCCTTTAATTTTTTTTGGAAGAGTACATAATAAACTTAATCATTCCTTTGAACTGTAATGCTTAACCTGACGATTTAAGTATACTTTTTATTTAATTTTTACGTCATCTATGAACGGTACGATTTTATCACCGTATTTGGTATAATACTTTTATGCAAGATATTCCCTTAATCGAACCTACGCCTGAAATTAAAAACCGTCGTTGTAAAATGATGGCCTATGCGATCAAAATTGTTCTCAGTTACGGCTCATTGATCATTGCTGCACTGCTATGGTATAAGTATGACCTCTTTTTCGCAGCTGCCGGTCTGCTGATCAGTTTTGTCGTGCTGGGTATTATACGTTCAAAACTTCGAAACAGCGTTATCCCGCGAGTGCAGCAGGAGTACCAGTACAGCGATATGGCAATAGCAGAGTGGTATGTTGCCAAACGGCTCTGTCTCCATTACGACGAGATTGACCTTTAACACCTTAAAGGGCACCTCTAATACCATTAAGCTAAGAGAATAAAATGTCAAAAAAAGGTGGCTAGACTATTTCGGGGGTGAGACTTTAGTCTTACTTTCAGGACTTGACAGGCTTGTTAATGCGACTAAAGTCGCAGC
>DAOWOG010000235.1 GCA_030642185.1 Helicobacteraceae bacterium
GTAATAAAATTACCACAAAAAATTATACCATATTTATGTTAGAAATGTTTTTATGGTTCAAGCACAGTATATGTACTTGTCTCAAATTTCATGTTATAGAAAAACAGGGTTATGTTAGTAGCCTGCATGTCTATACCTATGCTTGTGTTTTTTATAAATATAATATGACTAAACTAGAAAATATCTCAAAACTTTAAGAATATTTTGTGCAAGTATAATGGATTTTTTTTCAAAATCAGTTAATACATGGCAAATACCTGATGATAAGAACAACACAAAATCCACACTATTTATTACTAAGATATGCCATGAAAGGATTAAATATGACACTTTTTATGACATTGACATTATCATTTTTAGCGGGTCCGCTGATAATTGGCAGCTATTTTTTGATTTTTCATCTGGAAGGTCGTCGCAATAATTGACAAGCTTAGGATTGTTATTTTTCCTGATCACGCAGTTCTTGATACTGTTTGATTACCTGTTTCAGATGATTGCGATCAGGCATCTTGCGTGAGGCGATATATCCGATGATATTTCCTTCTTCATCTTTTTTTGGAATGATATTGACAATGACCCAATAATATTTACCGTCTTTGCGTAGGTTTTTGACATAACCTTCCCACTGTTTCCCCTCTTTTATAACTTTCCACATTCCTTCAAAACCTGCTTTCGGCATGTCCGGATGGCGTAAAATACTATGGGGTTGACCGATGGCTTCTTCTTTTGAATAACCGGTCATTTCAACAAACTTGCGGTTAACAAAGGTGATAACCCCTTTCAGATCTGTTTCGGAAATCAGACTTCTGCCGTCAAACAGTACTTCTTCATCCAGCGCTTCGGGACGTTTAATCATAATCAACTCCTATTGACAGAAATTATAACAGAATAATTAGAGGTGTCCATAGGGCATATAACTATCGTAAAGAGATAGATGGAAAATAGGTATGCAGTATTATGTTACTTTGCGCACCAAGTTTACGTAAAAATTGATCAATCTTATCCTCTTTTTTCCAGATAGGTTTTTTGATGTCTGCGAGCTCGGCAAGACGTTTTTTAGCATCATGGGCGACACCAAGTGTGTCTATCAGTCCAACCTCTTTTGCCTGAGCAGCCGTAAAAATATGTGCATTGGCATAACTGTCGCTGTTATTGATATCCAGATTTCTGGCACTGGCTACATCGTGAACAAACATCGCATAGGTTCCCTGTATGACTTTATTCAACTCCTCTTTCTCATAAGCAGTCCATTCACGATCGGGCGTACCGACCTGTTTGAATTTCCCTGCTTTGATGACCTGTGATTTGATCCCGATCTTCTGCATCAGCTCTTCCAGGTTTGCTCCTTGCATAATGACACCGATTGAGCCTACCATTGAACCGGGATTGGCAATGATTTCATTGGCCCAGATCGAAGCGTAGTAGCTGCCGCTTGCCAAAATGCCTTTGGCATAAACGACAACCGGCTTCTTCTCTTTGAGACGTTTGATGGCATAGGCGACTTCGAGTGATGGAGGAACGGCACCACCGGGGGAATCAACCACCAGCAGAACACCCTGGATATGGCTGTTTTTATCCGCCTCATCAATCTGCTCAATGACCTCTGTCACATCCATAATCGGGCCGATCAGAGAGATCTGCTGCAAATTCGCCGGTATCAGGTCCTCTTGATCGGAGGGGGCAAAGATTAAGAAGACAATGAGCAGAAAGATCATCGCCTTAAAATGGTTTTGGATAAATCCCAGTGTCGCTGTAATGGGTAAAAAAAGTTTTTTCAGGCCTTCCATATCTTATGCTCCTTTAACGGGTTTTCCGTTTATAAATATAGTGTTGATGGGATAGTGGTGAAGAATCAGGTGCAGTGCCAACTGCTCATTGGGTGCAGCGTCAAGCTGCATAACCAGCATGTCTGCATCTTTGCCGACAGCGATCTCTCCGCTATTGAGGTTAAGCGCTTTTGCCGCATTGACAGTCGCACTCTCGATGAGCTGTTTTGCCAAAGGCAGCAGAGGTGTTTCCGAGTGCATAAAGAGGGCGATCTTCATCTCTTCAAAGAGATCAAGCTTATAATTTGAACTTAAACCGTCTGTACCGCAGATCCAATTGATATGGTGTGATTCGAGTGCATCAAGATCAATCGCACCATTGCCGAGCAGACGGTTTGACACAGGACAATGGATAACAGTGTGTCCGCCCTCACTGAGCAGTTTTAATTCACGTTCATTGGCATGAACAACATGGGTCATGAGTGTCGGATGAGCGTTAAAAAGTTCGAGAAATGCTTCTGCGGACGTGAGGGCACTTGATTGTTTAAGAAAATCATTAAAAAAAGCTTTGAAATCACCTTCATTCTTGTCAAGCCACTCCCGTTCTGCAAGACTCTCCATAAAATGTGCACTGAGCAACAGCTTTCTGCTTTTGGCGATTTCCAAAGCTCTCTTGATGAGAATCGGATGAACAGAGTAGGGAGAGTGAATGGCGACTGCCGGATAAAACCCTTCGCGCTGAATCTGCTCGGATGCATCCAAACGGGTGAGAAAATCACTAAAAAGCATATCGGCCATCTGTGCCTGCGAACCGATAAGCTCATTAAAAAAGACCACTTTCTGTGCCGATTCAGCAGCAGCTTCCAAATCAAGCCCATAGGAACTGACAGCTCCAAAAGCGGTGATGCCGGATTCAAGCATCGCATCAGTTGCTTTTTTCATACAGCTGTTGTCACAACCGTTGATAAGCTCGTCGCGATGTTGGATAACACTGTTCAGCCACGGTAAAAAACTGCCATATGCCAAATCAGTTTTATTGGCACTGAATTCAAGATGGACATGCGGATTGATCAACCCGGGCATGACAAGTGAATTTTTGCCGAGCTGGATGATTTCAGCGTCGGGATAACTGCTTTTGAGCTCATCCAGCGGTGCGATCGCATGGATAATCGTGTCAAAGGCAATTGCCTGGCCTGTCAGTAAATGTGAAGGAGATAAAATTGTGTCAGGATTGATGATTTTCAATAAGTGCCTTGGCTATAAGTGATTCTAAAAAAAAATTATGCATAAGATTGATATAATAGCTGCTTAAAATTTATAGATAAATCCAAATTATGCATAATTTCGGGTTAAGTAAGGATAGAAATGAAAATTGTAGTTATTCAGGGACCAAATCTCAATATGCTGGGTATTCGAGAGCAGCAGATTTACGGACCGATGAAGTTGGAGCAGATTCATCAGCAGATGAAAGACTTTGCAGGACAAAACAGTGTGGAGATTGATTTTTTTCAAAGTAATCTTGAGGGTGAAATAGTTGATAAGGTCCAGGAGTGCTACGGTGATGCCGACGGTATTATCATCAATGCGGCAGCTTATACCCATACTTCAATTGCAATCAGAGATGCGATTTCAGCAGTTTCCCTGCCGACGATTGAAGTACATATCAGCAATATTCACCGTCGTGAAGAGTTCCGTAAAGACAATATGATCGCACCGGTATGTACGTCATCTGTTGTCGGATTCGGTCCTTTCGGATATCACCTTGCAATGTTGGGAATGGTTCAGATTATGAACGAGATCAAAGCTGCAAAAGAAGCGCAGCAGCAAGTACAGGCATAATTTTGCCGCTAAAGCGTCATCTCA
>DAOWOG010000213.1 GCA_030642185.1 Helicobacteraceae bacterium
CATTGAAAATTGACTATCGCAAAGCAACACTTGCAGATATTGCTGCAATGCAGAAACTTGTTCAGCCTCAGGTTGATTCCGGTGTCATTCTGATACGAAGTGATAATGAGATAGCCACCAATATACGTTCATATACACTGGCCTGTGATGGAAATAAACTTGCAGGATTTACAGCTTCACATATTCATACACCCCCGCTGGCAGAAGTACGCTCACTTATTGTTGATGAAAATTATCAGGGACAAGGTATTGGGTCTGACCTGATTATACATGCACTTGATGAGGCGAAAAAGCTTGGTCTCAAAGAGGTGTTGGCATTAACTTACCAGCAGCTCTTTTTTGAGCATCTCGGCTTTATTGAAATACCAAAAGAATCATTGCCAGAACATAAGATCTGGGCTGATTGTATAAAATGTAAACATTTTCCAGTATGCAACGAAATTTCCTTGATCAAAACCCTCTAGGCGCTTTAGCGCTTTTAGCGCTTTTTGTTGTTTATGAATCTCTTAGCAGTATCTATCTTCTAATGCCGCCGCTATTAGGTCTTCTGCTTGTACATTTTATGCGATCTTTTGAAAAACAGCACCTCCCATCACTTTTTCTCGTTTCTATCATGCTGCTTTTTTTTGAGGTAGAGAAAGGATATCTCTTTGCAAGTACACTCTTCTATTTTGCATTTCTCTATCACAGTATTATTCCAAGGCTGAAACATTATATCCACTGCGATAACTGCCTGAAATTTATCTATATAGTTTTGGCCTATATCGGTTTTTGGCTTTTTTCACTGCTGATATCGAAGATGTTGGCAATACCGTCTCCAGATATTGATTGGTATATACTTTACTATATAGTGATAGAATTTATCCTGGTGATTTTGTTATGAAAGTACGCTTACTGCTCGGCGCCTTTTTCTTTGTGTGGATCTCTTTGCTGGTTCGTGTTTTTTACCTGACTGTCGCATCAAATGATTATTATGAATCACTCTCGGACAAGAACACCATTAAAATCGAAGCAGTTGCTCCGATGCGCGGTGATATACTCGATCGAAATTCTAAACCGATCGCCATTAACAAACTTGGTTTTAAAATAGAACTTATCCCCCACCTCAATACAAAAACAAATCAGCAGGAACTGCTTGAAAATATACGTTTTGTCACGTCACTTTTGCCGTACCTGGATGAAAAAGAGTTGGTAAAGCGTTATAAAAAACATGATTCACATTACAACCACCAGCATATTGCACTTGTTGATTTTATCTCTTATGAAGATATTGTACCGGTCTATTCAAAACTTAACCTCCATGAAAACATCAATGTAATTCCTGCACCTAAACGTTATTATCCCAACCATAATGTCGCTGCACATGTTATCGGCTATATGGCCAAGGCTAATCAGAAGGATATTGACAATGATCCGGTTTTAAAACTGATAGGTTCTGTCGGAAAGAGCGGTATCGAAAAATATTATAATGAATATCTTGAAGGTATCCCCGGCGAGCGGGAAATCAAAGTGAGTGCAACCAATGAAGAGATCGAAGAGTTAAGCTTTAAAACACCGATAGAAAACAGGAACCTGACTTTAACTCTGGACATGCGATTGCAGCGTTATATCGGAAAACTCTTTAAAGGCAATTCCGGGTCTGTCGTCGTGATGAAAACAGACGGTGAAATTCTCGCAGCAGGAAGTTATCCGGAGTATGATCTGAACACATTTGTCACCGGAATTTCAACGAAAAAATGGAATAAGCTCATTAATAATATCGATGCGCCGTTTACCAATAAAATAATCAATGGTCTTTATCCTCCCGGATCAACGATCAAGACCGGACTGGGATTGATTTATCTTACCTCGGGGATCAGTCAATGGTGGTATGTGACCTGTCACGGCAGTATGAAACTCGGTGATCGAAATTTTCGCTGCTGGAAAGGAAGAGGTCATTTAAAAACAGATATCAATAAAGCGATCAGGGAGAGCTGTGACGACTATTTTTACAAGGGCAGTCTGAAAGTGGGTATAGCAACGATGAGCTCTGGACTCAAAGGTTTTGGCCTGGGAGAAAAAACAGGGGTTGATCTGCCAAACGAATTTATTGGTACCGTTCCCAACCGTGAATGGAAACGCCAGCGCTATAATCAGCCCTGGTATATAGGCGAAACACTCAATTCATCAATCGGACAAGGCAACTTTCTGGTGACACCTCTTCAGATGACACGCTTTACCGCATTGATGGCAACCGGGATTTTGCCGACTCCACACCTGGCTTTAGAGATTGGTGATCAACCTTATGAAAAAAGCTTTCGTGATGTTCTGACACCTGAGCAAAAAGAGAAACTGCCTATCATACAAAAAGCAATGGAGCAGGTCTGCAATCATCCAAAAGGTACGGCTGTCAATCATATTGATTCCATCATCAGGATTGCAGGAAAAACAGGAACGGCGCAGGTGATCGGAATCTCTCAGGCAACAAAGAAACGTCTGAAGGAGAATGAGATGGCTTACTATACACGTTCACATGCCTGGCTGACTACCTACGGACCGGTAAAAAAACCGGAAGTAGTCGTGACCGTTCTTGTTGAACACGGCGGACATGGAGGGAGTGCAGGAGGATATATTACGTCAAGAATTTATGACAAGCTTTTGAAAATGGGGTATGTCAGTGAACGGTAGGGTCGGTTTTAACCGACCATTTTGATGTGTAATTTCTATTGTTCGATTAAAATAGAACCTACACATTGTCAATGACCCTTTTGAATTTCCCTTACAATGTATTTATTGTGTTTTGAATAAACAGAGCCAGTATCATAAAGAGAAAGATAGCGGCTGCTTTGTTATAGAGTTTATTAGCCAGGATCAATAAGAGTGCTAACGACGATGCAATCATAATGTAAATATCAAACTGGCTTGATGGATTGATGCTCAATGGGGCCAAAATGGATGCGCCGCCAAGTACCATTGAAAAATTTGCAACATTTGAGCCGATAATGTTACCGATACTCAGATCGGCATTGCCTTTTTTAATGGCAGAAATAGACACAACAAGTTCCGGTAAGGATGTCCCCAGTGAGATCAGGAAGAGACCGATAATCCATTCACTTACACCAAACATACGCGCAATATTTCCACCGCTTTCTACGACAAAGTTCGCTCCGCCGATTGTCAATACAAAACCGATTGCGAGAAAACCGGCTGTTTTTAGCCAATCAAAGCGCTCTTTTCCAAGTTCATCATCAATCTCACCGACAAGTTCCTCTTTGTCCCCCGTAAATAAAAAGAGAATGTACGCTCCCATCATCAACAGAAAAAGCAGACCGTCAAACCGGCCAATCTCACCATCGTATCCCATGAGCAAAAACATCATAACCGGGAATAATATCCAGGCGCTGTCCATTGCAAAAAGATTACGTTTGGGGTTCATCTTTTTGGCCAGCATAAAGACCACTGCCAAGACCAGTGTAATGTTGAACGTCACACTTCCGATGACATTCGCAACTGCCATATCGCTTTTACCCTGGCCGCTTGCCATCATGGATGCCGCCATCTCCGGCAGAGATGTTCCAAACGCCACAAGTGTCGCGCCGATCACAAAATGTGAGATATTATAGTGAAGTGCAATGCGTTCAGACTCTTTAATAATAAAGTCTGCTCCATAGATCAAAGCCGCCATCGCCGCGATAAAAATTACAAAATCCATATTTAAGTTCCTAGCCTTCCGTTCTTACAATTAAACTCTCCGGCAGATGATATTGCCGAATCAATGATGCTTCTTTTTCACGCATCTCGCCTTGATCGCATTCATGATCAAACCCAAGAAGATGCAATAGACCATGAATAAAGAGCAGCGTCAGTTCATCGGCTTCAGTATGACCAAATTTTTGCGCTCCGTCTTTGACATAGTCCACTGAGATTACAATACTTCC
>DAOWOG010000263.1 GCA_030642185.1 Helicobacteraceae bacterium
AGTTAACGTATCGCACTCCTTTTTGTCTTCAGCCTCGGCCTTGTGGCCACAAGCTATTTTGCTTGTTTTTCATGTTCCAATTCTGCAGATACTCTACTTTAGAGAAAGCAGTTCAGAGGCACTTTTTAGTAAATTAATAAAATCTTAGGTACAATTGATATTATTGCATTAATCAATCACGACAAGGAGCCATTTATGCGTATCCTTCCACTAACAACACTTCTTTTTAGCGCCTCATTTATCCTCTTATTGACTGCAGGCTGCGGCAGCAGCGACAGTGATTACCAAAAAACCGGTGATTGCAGTGACTTTACGCTGGATGAGAACAACTGTCGTTTAAATTTTGTTTTTTTGGAGGCCCGGTACCAAAGTTGCTGTACGGCCTGGATAAAAGACGAACAAAACAAGGATAAATAATGCAGTGGCGAACTCTACTCTTTATACTGACCCTTCTCCTGCCTGCATCCACTCTTTTGGCCGTGACATGCAGTGACAACAGCTGCGAATTTGACAATTACCGGATAAATTCTTCGGGACTGATCGCGCATGATACGCAGATCGATACCGACATCAATGTCTCAAACTACACCGCGCAGGGAAGTGTTGAGATCATGGCAAAAGATTCCCAAACGGTGCTGATGCGGATCGACAATGCCCATTACGATCTTTACAATACCTATGAATGCAGTGATGTGAATTGCACGGACTTTCAACCATCGGCCAGCGAGCTCTATTTTGTTGACCGCAATGACAGCGATGAGAACAACATGACGGTCTCCCTTGTTGCCACAGGTCACCGTATTATGGCGACATCGCTCAAAGTAGATCTCTCCAGCAGTGATCAGGTTGGCGTGGGGTTGTCCGGAACGATCGGGCTGACGCATGGCGTCCAAAAACCGCGTTTTGGCATGCATGGTCTGCTGAATTTGCTGCTGGGTCGAACCGATAGCAGTTATGATACGTTGACGATTTCGGATTTTGCCATAGACGTTAACACCACCTCGTTGTCTGCCGTTTCGGGCTGCCAAAACAGCAGTACCTATCTGCCGTTGACACTGGGCAATATGAAGCTCGAAGCCAATGAGATCTGTATCAGTGATGACAAACAGAACCTTCGGCTGAACAATGACAGCAGCTCTTCGGTCTATCTTAAGGCGCTGCACAGCAGCGATAATGATTTCGGCATCAGGGTGCCTGCAGCGATCGAACAGGTCAAAATTGACCTGAATGCGCTCCCAACGGCGATCAACCTCAACAACGAAAGCATCACGCTTGATGAAGCGCTCACACTTAAAGCACCGGGGCTTTGCATTCAAACACAGTTGAGTGAAGAAGATGTTAACCTTGTCACCACCGGATACGCAAATTGCGGCGGCTATGAGATGATCACCGTCGGGGGTCTTGAACTGACAGAGGCAAGGGCAACAATTGATCTTAAAAGCACACAGCTCACCCGGGTAGTATTTGGCTCATCCAAAAAAATGAGGACCGATCTGCCTGAACCTGCCGTGCGCCAAACGTGGTACAGGACCGTGCTCAATGACGATTTTTACTTTGCCTCCGATCTGCTGACACACTTCAGCGAAGAGCAAAACCGTACCATTGACGTTGCCTATGGCTATATGTGTGATACGGTACTTCGAGATGATACACAGTACTACTATAAAAGTGCCGCGGGTATCCTGGTCGACTCCGGTTCACAGACGGATTACAGTGAAAACGATAGCAGCATTACCGTAACGCAGCCAAATGCGCTGCTTGCAATGCAAAAGCACTACCGTATCTTTCATGCAGACCTGAATAACACGCAGTATGCACTGCATTTGTCCATAAGCGACTCTAACTTGTCATCACTGCTGATCTCAGACCATAATAATGATTTCCTGGCGAATTACCATGCGGCACTTAAGGCGATCGGGACGATCTATTATGATCTAAATGGTGCCGAAACGCTAATGCTCGAAGCCGATTTTGCCCGCGAGACCGATACGCAAAACGGCGGTGAATACCTTTATGCACAGCTTCCGATCCCAGGTATTGCAACACTTAACATTCAAAAAACCGATGGTATGCTTGAGGGCTCCGTTGATCGCTTCAGCACGCAGGGTTACTCTTTTTCTGCTGCCGATGCAATGGCCTACTCCCCGGATGGCCTGCCGATCCTTCCGCAGACTTTTTCACTGCAATACAAAACCGGTCCGAAAGTCAGTATAAGCCTCACTGATACTCATGCCCAACTGCATGTAAATAGCAGCTATGCCGTCAAAGCCGCACGTATGACACTGCATAAAACCGGGCTGGCAACGATCGAGCCGGAAGATAATGCAACGATCATATTCGGTGACGGCACCCAGATGCAGACTCAAAACCGTATGACACTCGATCTGATGCTGAAGACGCTTAAAATTGAGCCGGGAGTTGATGGTGTTGTATCTCTTGGTGATCGTCAGTTTTATATCGAAAAGGGGTTGAACTTCGGTTTTGCCGATCTTGAAAACGGTACCTTTGAAGGGGCGATCGCTACCGGAATCAAAGCGAGCGAAGGATTCCACTTCAAAGGAAAAGGCAGTTTCAATATCAAGTCCCGTCGTTTCAGTGCTATTACGGAGGTCTATACAGAGATGCTGACTGATCCGAGGTATCATCAGCTCAATATCTATTATCCGGTTGTCTATATGGATCGTTTGGGTGTCTGGGCTGACGGTCTTGGGAAGCTCAGGTTCCAGGAGGGCAATTTAACTTCTATAAACAGCAATTCGCATTTTGCTTCCCAGAGCGCAAACGGCCAGTTTATAGATTTTATTATCAACGATGCAAATGTGAGCTTTGATCCGGACAGTGGAGAGATCATCGGCATCTATCCCAGCATCCAACATAACCCTTATCATGATCCACCTTATTATATTGATCCGACACCAAGTGTGCATTATGTCAGCCCTACCGGTACGACCTATTCCATCGGCGGCGCTGATCTGGATTTTATCCACAAGGAAGGAGCGCCGAAACTGATCCGTCTCAAGGGGCCTGTGACGATCCAGGAAGGTGACGACAACCCTTATGATATCGTCGGCGATGTCGATATAGACTATATTAACCGGAAGATCATCCGAATTCAGCCCAAAAAAGGAACAGGTCTGGTGCTCAATGAACATATCGGCATCTACAGCGATGAGATGACGATGGACGGGGATGTGCTGGTCGTTCAGGGAAATATCAATGTCGGTCCGGCCTCGATCGCCAACGAATGCTTTAAATCAACGAATGAATGTATCGTTTTTAACGGTACGCTGCGGTATGATACACGAAATAATGCCTTTGTGGATATTGTCACCGATGGCACCATCGAGGTTCCCAACCCGCA
>DAOWOG010000095.1 GCA_030642185.1 Helicobacteraceae bacterium
AGATAATGTCAATTTCTTTGCGGCACTTGAATTGGAAAAACGTTCATTGTTTATTGTTTTAATGCTGATTATTCTGATTGCATCGATCAATATCATCTCGTCATTGCTGATGACAGTGATGAACCGTCGAAGCGATATCGCACTTCTACTATCACTGGGAGCCTCTCCGGGTGAGATTAAAAAGGTCTTTCTTTATCTGGGAATTGTGATCGGAATAAGCGGTATTGTAGCTGGTGTTCTTTTAGGGTTAAGCGGTCTGTGGGTGCTGAGTACATTTGATATCGTCACCCTGCCTAAAGATGTGTATCCGACTTCAACACTCGCACTGGATCTTGATATGAAAGATTTTTTTATGATCGTTTTCGGCGCTTTTGTGATTGTTTTGATCTCATCATGGTATCCAGCCAAAAAAGCCAGTGAAGTAGATGTACTTACTGTTTTGAGGAATGAATAACTTTTTATTCCTCGTTTTCCTCATTTAATCTTTCCTTGAGCAAGTTATATCCGCTGTCATCAAAGCTTTCATTATTATCCCAGTCAAAGATTGCAAAAGGAAGTGAGATCGCCCGCTTGAGGATATTGAACGGAGCGACAACAATATCTTTGGCCATAGTGTTGGTGACCTCGGGGTTGTCTATATCTCCCTTGAGTTTGAATGACGTCATTTTTGTATCATCGTCACCGACCAAAATGTAGCCGAGCAGAGGAATTTTACCGACATTCATGCCCGCCTGGGTCTTGAGAGAGAGATCAATATCAATGGTATCTGTGTTGTAATCAAGCAGACCGTCACCGGTAATATCAAGTTCAATACCATCTATTTTGATTCCTTTGACTGTCAGCTTTTTGTCTTTGTAGGACAGGGTTCCATAGGCTTCGTTGATTTTAAAACCGCTTTTACTGTATCGCGGAACGGAGAAGGTAACGAGTGCCGGAATGGTATTGATAAAGGCAAAAAGGTTATTGAGAAGACGGTGTTGACGTACCGTTGTATTTTTGAGTCGAACGACACCGTTAACACTGCTTAGGTTTCCATCAGCCCAAAAGGAGAGATTGCCTCCTTTAAAATAACCCTCTTCAAAGAGACTGTTGATAAACAGTTCATTAAAATCCTGGCCTTTGAGTTTAAATTGACCTTCTTCCATTTTCAGTGTCATCTTACCCTGACGGTGCATCATTTGTGCACTCAGAAGTTTGTCTTTGTAGTGTACAGACAGGCCGTCTGCCAGTGCCCTGCGTTTTTCATCCAGTAGAAGAAAGCTGTTGCTTGCATCGATATAGAGTACAAGGCCGCTGCCTGTGTTCGTTTCATCTGATGAACTTTGTTGGTGCTCATCAAGGTAGGCGATGAATTCCGTAACATTGAAACCAATATTTTTTGAACGGATATGTATCTCATCATTGACCGTTATGTTCAGATCCTGATTGACGTCAATCTGTAAACTTTCTCCATCGTATGTGCCGTCAAAGCTATAAAGGTTTTGAGGTCTGTCGTTTTGAATCAGCAGGCTGTATGGATAATCAATGTTTCCGACAAAGCTGAAAGAATCGTCTCCAGTGCTGGATTCAACAATCAGTGAACCTTTCGTAATATTGTATTCCTGTAAAATCGGAGAGTGTTCGGCTAATGCACTCAGCGAATAAAAATTCAGTCTCCATCCATCCTCTTTGATCTTGAAAAAAGTTTTGAGTTTGGGGATTTGAATATGCGTTGACTCATTTTGGTGCTCAATCTTAACATCAATACGTTCATCATGAGCAAAAAAACTGCTGAGTGAACTATTTGTAAATATGAAGTTTGATAATGCGAGTGAGCCATTTTTGTCCGCAAGATCATAGCTTCCGCTGAGATCGCCTTGTAGACTGTCACCGATGAAAAAACGGTTATCCGAAACAGTGAGACGTGAATCTTTGATTGAAATTTTAAACGGAGCACTTTCCAAGAGTGTATCATCAATCAACCAGCTGCTTGAATGGGTAATATTAATGTCCAGTTGGTCACTTTGTTTGATTCTCATATGAAGATTCGGCTGATTAAGTTTTAGTGCTTTATAGTGAAACTGTCGGAGATTTATTTTAAAGTCTGATTGCAGGTTTTCTACATTTATGTCGGCGCTTATATCCGCCTGTAAAATATCTTTAACCGTAATTGATGTAGAAGGGATCCCGATGCTGAAGTGTTCAAAATCAAATGGAGCACGCAGTGAGCCTACCTTGACATGCATTCCGTTAAGACTCCAGGTCGAGGGTGAAAGGGACACGTGCTCGCCTCTGTTTGAGAGTTGATAATTAATCTGTAAAATATCTTTGGAATTATTGAGATCAAGTGCCATTTTGTCATTTTCGATAGAAATTTTATTGGCGATAAAATCAAGGTTGCTTTCACCCGTCGAAAAATTCAAAAACCCCTTTGCCGATGCTCTAAGATTGTCTTTGTAGTCAACATGAAAGCGTTTGACGCTTACTTTACTGTTGTGAATGTCTATGGCAGAGTCCGTGATATTCAGATCAATACCCTTATAGAGAAAATTTCCCTTATCAACACTGAAATGACCTTTGGCATCAATATTAATGCTTAGCAGCGGTACTCTCAGTGTCAGGTCGGCTTTAGTATTTCCGCTGAGTTGTTTAAAAGGCAGGGCAATACCGAAATAGTTTAGAAGATATATAATGTCGTCGTTAAGCTTGAATGCCGTATGCAGATAGGCTGTCAGTACCGGTTCATCATCGGGATTGAAATCAATGTTCAGCCAGCTTTCCCCGGTGTTCTGACCGCAATAAGATGCTTCGCGGGGAAAAATATTCAGTACACCATGTTTAAAGACAAAATCGGTATAAGCGGTTACGATTGGATCAAGTCCCGGCTGGAAGGTATAGACAAAGTCCTGATAATCAGCCGTAGCATTGATGCTCTCAAGAAGTGATTCGGGATGATCATATTCGTAACGTGCAGAAAGGCTATGCAGGTTAAAAGCAGTTCCGGCAGAATAGTCAACGATCCAGGGTGTTACATCTTTATGCAGCTTGAAAAGGTTAATGATCGGCCGAAGGTTCCTGATCGGTTTAATTCCCTGTAATTCAATGGTGACAGCATTTTTGTCAACAATAGAATAGATTGCCAGATCGGCACTCTGTGCAACAGAAGCTTCTGCCTGAATATAGAGCGTGAGTTCAGTTGAATCAAAAACCATACTGCCTTGTAATGAACTCTTATGTTCCGGTGCATTGAAATAGTTAATATTAAAGAATATGTTTTCAGTGAGAAAATGGATATCCGAATCAACTTCAAACTGGGGTGACGCAACATAAAGATGACTCTTTTCATCAGCCAGATAACTAAAAGATGCATTGATGTTATTGTAGGAAAATGATGTAATTTCCACACTTTCAAACCAGTTGTCGTAGAGTTTTAATGCCTGTATGACCGCTTTGAGTTTTTCGGGTTTGAAAGAGGTGCTTTCATTGGAGTCATTGAACTTGACATCAATGCTCGAGGCATTGAGACAGAGCTTTTCATTCCAATTAATGTATAATTCGTCGATTTGGATACCGGGCAGTTTAAGATGATCTATCCGTATACCATTGAGCAGAGAAATAAAAAGAAAAGAACCAATAATAAGAATGAAAATAAAAAAACTTACAATTGTAAAGTGGATCCTGGAAATAGCCTTGATTATCGCTCTATCGTTCATCTATTACCTAAACAGAAATATGGAGACCTCAAAAGTACTGTATATTCCCGAGGGATCAATTAAGAAGATTATAACATACCTGCAATATAAAAAGTTTGATGTCTCACCTCTAGACGGATTTTTCCTACGCTGGATTGGATTTCCGCAGCAAGGATGGATATATATGGGAGAAGGTGCAATGACACATGCTGATTTCCTCTATAAACTCTCAACTGCAAAAGCGGCGATGAAAGATATTACGCTGATACCCGGTGAAACAACGGAGATTTTTCTCGGACAGCTTGCCGTAGATCTGCATCTTGATGCCAGACTTTTAAAAACGGAGTATAAGCGGCTTACTCAAAGAGTGGAAGGTGCCTTTGTTCCCGAAACCTATAAACTTCCTTTAGGCATTAATGAACACGATGTGGTCAAACTATTGTTAAACCGCTCCGGTCTGCAGATGAGATCCTGGTCTGAAAAGATTTTCGGGACCTACAATGAACGTAAATGGTTTCAGTACGTCACGATAGCATCGGTCATTCAAAAAGAGGCTGCATCGGAACAGGAGATGCCGATTATCAGTTCAGTCATCCAAAACCGTCTTAAAAAAGGAATGAAACTTCAGATGGACGGTACACTTAATTACGGCAGATACTCCCATCAGAAAGTGACAGCAAACCGTATACGAAATGATGCAAGTCCGTATAATACCTATCTTCATAAGGGATTGCCTCCCTATCCGGTCTGTAACGTCAGTTTTCAAGCCATAAAAGCATCGATTTTTCCGGCGAAAACAGAGTACCTTTACTTTGTAAAAGGCAAAGACGGAAATCATAAATTTACAAGTTACTATTCTACTCATTTTAAAGAACATTAGGCGTGTTACTAAATGAAACATATGTGAATTTGCTGCTGTTACAAAGTGAAACATAAGTAAAAATATTTTAAATCTTTTGACAGCCTAATAGTTTTTTATCTATCTAAGTGATATTATGAGCAAAGTTAAATTAACACTAGATATGAGGATACACAATGTCAAAAATCATTTGGTCAGTAATTGATGAAGCTCCAGCCCTAGCGACTTACTCGCTACTCCCTATCGTTAACGCGTTTACTCAAGCAGCAGGCGTTGAAGTTGTCACTAGTGATATCTCACTTTCAGGTCGCGTTCTTGCAGCAATGGGTCTTGCAAAAGATGAGCTATCTGAGTTAGGTAAAGTTGTATTACAAGATGATGGAAATATTATTAAACTTCCAAACATCTCTGCATCTGTCGGACAGCTTAAAGATTGTATTGCTGAACTTCAAGGTCAAGGTTTTGATATTCCTGATTACCCTGAAAACCCGGCAAACGATGCTGAAAAAGCCACACAGGCTAAATACTCTACTTGTTTAGGTTCTGCGGTTAATCCAGTTTTACGTGAAGGTAACTCTGACCGTCGTGCAGCAGCTGCTGTTAAGAAGTTTGCTCAGAAAAACCCACATAAACTACGTGCATTCCCAGATGCTCCTAAGTCCTATGTAACTCACATGGAAGGTAACGGAGACTTTTTTGGTAACGAGAAATCAGTTACAGTAGAAAAAGCACAAAAAGTTACTATCGCACTTAACGGTAAAGAATTAACTTCTATTGAAGCTATTGATGGCGAGATCCTTGATGGTACATATATGTCAATTGCTGCACTGAAAACTTTTTATGCAAAAACTATTGCAGATGCAAAATCAAATGATGTTTTATGGTCACTACACCTTAAAGCAACAATGATGAAAATTTCTGATCCAATTATGTTCGGTCACGGGTTCGTTGCATTCTTCCCAGAAGTATTTGCCAAGTATGCAGATACGTTTGCAGAATTAAAGGTTAACCCTAACCAAGGTATGTCTGACTTAGAGCAGAAAATTGCTGGTCACGCAAAAGAAGCTGAAATCAAGGCTGCTTTCTTAGCAGCTGTTGAAGCTGATTCTCCAAAGATCGCTATGGTTGATTCTGATAAAGGTACAACTAACTTCAATGCATCAAATGATGTAATTATTGATGCTTCTATGCCAGTTGTTGTTCGTGAAGGCGGTAAGCAATGGGACAGAACAGGTGCTGCAGTAGAATGTGTTGCTGTTATTCCTGATTCTACTTATGCAATGTTTCATCAAGAAATGGTAGCTGATTGTGTTAAAAACGGTCAATACGATGTTACAACTATGGGAACGATGCAAAATGTTGGTCTTATGGCTCAAAAAGCTGAAGA
>DAOWOG010000074.1 GCA_030642185.1 Helicobacteraceae bacterium
AACAACCTTTTTGTCAGTATATTTAATGACCATTATCGGCGATTGACTCAAAAACGTCAGAACTACAAATTTGTTTTCTATAATAATATCCCTTTGTCACGTGGCCTTGGCAGTTCATCGGCAGTCATTGTCAGTGCGATCGCTTCTGCACATGAAGCTGCAGGCGTACGTGTTTCCAAACGCCGAATCCTAAATCATGCCCTGATGTATGAACCGCATCCTGATAATATTTCACCCGCAGTGATGGGAGGCTTTACCGTTTCGACCGTAGAAAAGCAAAAAGTGTTTTCGCAAAAAAAACATCTTCCGGATTATCTTAAAGCGGTGGTGGTTATTCCCAATAAACCGATATCAACAGCGCGATCACGGACAACACTGCCAAAGTCATATAGTAAAGAAAATGCCGTTTTCAACCTGTCGCATACAGCTTTGACAGTCGCTGCATTTTTTAATGAGGATTGGGAGATGCTGCGTATCGCAACGCAGGACCGTTTTCATCAAAAGGCACGTATGAAAATGCTGCCGGAACTCTTTAACATTCAAAAAATGGCTTATGAGAATGGTGCTTTGATGAGTACACTTTCCGGAAGCGGATCCACATTTTTCAGTATGGTTTATGATGAAGATGCACAGCAGCTTGTCAACAGGTTTAGCCAAAAATATCCGGATTACAGTGTTAAGCTTCTCGACTTTGATAATACCGGTCTCATAACTGAACGTTAAATAAATCTTCATACTGTTTTCAAGGAACTTTTAGATATAATGGCGCCAAAATATAAAGAAGAACCCATTCGTATGTGTATTGTATGCCGGACACGTGCTGCTCAAAGTACACTGATAAGATTGCAGTGCCAGGATAGTGTCCTTAAAGTATTTACCGGAGTGGGTCGAAGTTTTTATGTATGCCAAAACTGTATTGATTCGAAAAGTGCACCGCGAGCATTAGCACGACAATGCAAAACAAAAGCAACGCAGACGGTGTTGCAGCAATTTAAGGAGTTCATAGTTGATGATAGATAAAGTAAGAGTACATGAGATTGCGAAAGAGTTGGGAATCGCATCGAAAGAAGTTGTAAATAAAGCCTTGGAAATGGGGTTGAATGTAAAAACTGCTTCAAGTTCAGTCTCAATGGAAGATGCTGAAAACATCATGAACTATGTCATGGGTGCTACAGCAGCACCTGCTGCTAAACCCTCTGTAGCGGTGATTAAAAAATCTGCTCCAATGACTGAAGAAAAGCCTGCTGAAACTGTCGTTTCAGAAACGGTTGAATCTGAAGTAAAAGAGAAAGTTGAAGTAGAAAAAGAAGCTGTCAAACCTGAAGTTCAGGAAATAACGAAAGCAGAAACAACAGTAGATGCTGAAGTGGCAAAAGAGATCCCGGTTGTAGAAAAAGCAGAGAAAAAAACCGTAGGGAAAAAACCACTTCTTAATGTTGTTGTTCCCATTAAACGCAGCGGTTTACGTATCAAAAAGAAAAAACGACCGGTTGTCACCAGTGATTCACTGGCTGAACAGTCTAATGCTGCCGCGAAAGTATCCAGTTATGGAAAAATGAGTGCAGATGTTTTAGAAGAGCTGGCCAATAAAAAAGGCAGGAAGAGAAGTTCTAGAACGCTAACACAGAGAAAAGCTCAGGGCTCAAGTCTTGATATTTTTGGCGGATCAATGTCAGATGTTTCTATGGATTATGAAGAGGATCAGGTTGTACTGCTCGATCTGAATGAAGTCAATAAAGAAGACCTTCCGAAAGAGGAACCGCGTAAACCTCGTCCTAAAAGACCGGCTGGCCGCGGTGGCGGACAAAAACAGGGCGGCAATCGCAAACCTCGACAGGTTTCACGCGGAAAACGTAAAAAATACATCAAAGCGCAGCAAGATGATGAGGTGGTTACTCACGTGGAAATTCCTGAAGATATTCGTGTATACGAGTTTGCAGAGAAACTCAAACAGCCTATTTCTGAAGTTATCAAGGTACTTTTTACCCTCGGAATGATGGTGACAAAAAATGATTTTCTTGGTAAAGATGAGATCGAGATACTCGCCGAAGAGTTTGAGGTTGAAGTAACAACGATAGATCCTAAAGATGCGTTTAACTATGAAGAAGCTTATGATATCGAAGGTGCCGAAGGGGATGCAGATCTTCAGGAACGTCCACCGGTTATCACGATCATGGGGCATGTTGATCATGGTAAAACATCACTGTTGGACAGTATCCGTGAGGCACGTGTGGCTGCAAGTGAGGCCGGCGGAATCACGCAGCATATTGGTGCGTATACCGTTGAAAAAAGCGGTAAAAAAATTACATTCCTGGATACGCCGGGCCACTCGGCATTTACGGCAATGCGGGCACGTGGTGCCAAGATTACCGATATTATCATAATTGTCGTTGCCGCAGATGACGGTGTGAAACCGCAAACAGAAGAGGCGATCAAACATGCCAAAAATGCAGGTGTTCCGGTTATAGTGGCAATCAATAAAATGGATAAAGAGTCTGCTAACCCTGAATTGGTTAAAGGTCAGATGGCTGAGCGCGAGATGACACCTGTTGACTGGGGCGGCGACATTGAGTTTGTGCCGCTTTCAGCAAAAACAGGTGAGGGGATTGATAGCCTTCTGGAAAATATTCTGTTGACGGCAGAAGTGCTTGAACTGAAAGCAAACCCTGATGCAGCTGCCAAAGCAGTCGTGGTTGAAAGTACACTTGAAAAAGGCCGTGGACCGGTTGCAACAGTGATCGTACAAAACGGTACGTTGAGTGTTGGTGACAATGTTGTTTGCGGCAGTTCTTACGGTCGTGTCAAAGCGATGATCGATAATCATAAAAATATGATCAAAAATATTGGACCAAGTGAGACGGCAGTTGTTGTGGGTCTTAACACGGTACCGGGTGCCGGTGAGACAATGATTGCCATGAGCAGCGATAAAGAGACGCGTGAATATGCACAAAAACGTGCAGACTATGAGCGTCAAAAAGAACTTTCTGCCAGTACCAAAACATCATTGGATGAATTGACCGCATTGATCGCAGAGGGTAGACTTAAAACACTCAAAGTGGTATTGAAAACAGATGTCCATGGTTCGCTTGAAGCGATCCGTTCATCACTGACTGAACTGCGTAATGAAGAAGTGAAAGTTGAGATCATCTCATCAGGTGTCGGTGGTATCACTGAAAATGATGTTGAACTGGTAAACAACTCTGAAAATTGTGTTCTTCTTGGCTTTAATGTTCGTCCGACCGGTTCGGTAAAAGCCGTTGCGAAGCAAAAAGGCGTAGATATTAAAACCTATACGGTTATTTATCAGTTGATTGATGACATCACCGGAATGCTTACAGGTATGATGGCACCGAAGTTCACTGAAGAGCATAGCGGTCAGGCCGATGTCCGCGATACCTTTAAAATTCCAAAAGGAATGGTTGCCGGATGTATGGTTGTTGACGGTAAACTTGTACGCGGCGGACTCGTTCGTGTTATCCGTGAGGGTGTTATTATTCATGAGGGTGAACTCAATTCACTTAAACGCTTCAAAGATGATGTCAAAGAAGTGGGTACCGGTTATGAATGTGGCGTTGTTCTTCACGGATACGAAGATGTTCAAGTCGGAGATGTTATCGAGACCTTTACCAAAGTTGAGCAAAAAGTAGAGCTGTGACACCGGTCGAGATAAAACTCAAGCGTACAGATTCTATTCTTCAGGAATTGATTCCTGAAGGGATTTCCCAGTTAAACGATGCCCGTCTGCATGAACTCGATGTCATTGAAGTTAAAACTGCACGCGGCCGTGATGATGCAAAAGTCTATCTTGACCCTCATCATTATTCCGAAAAAGAAAAAAACTTTTTTTTAAAACAACTCAGAAAAGCGCGTCCTGTTATTGAAGATTATTGTCTGAAAGATCAGGGTTGGTTCCGTTGTCCAAAACTCTCTTTTGAGTTTGATGATCAGATACAAAAGAGTAAGACAATAGAGGACCTTTTCAAACAGATCAGTAAAGAGAGCAGTGATGAGTCTTGAGTCCGATATTAAGAGTATGGTAGAATCGATCGGTTTGAAGTTATATGATACTTCAATTGTCAGCGAAAATGATGAAACGATATTTCGTGTCAACGTCACCTCTTCTGAAGGTGTCAGTATGGATAAATGTGTGGAAGCGACCAAATTGATCTCTCCACTGCTGGATGTTACACCGCCAATTAGAGATGAATACCGATTGGAAGTCAGTTCTCCGGGAATAGAACGAAAACTCCGTACATTGGATCATTTCAGACATTCAATGGGTGAAAAAGTGAAAATGATAACACTCGAAAAAGAGAAACTGCGCGGAACAGTTTTGCGTGTGGAAAAAGACACGATAGTTATTGCTACTGATGAGGGTGAAGATGCCGTTAAATTTGGAAACATTGCGAAAGCCAACACCTATTTTGAGTGGTAATGGACAGCACATTACCAATGAGACTGGCCATTGACGAGGCCTGGAAATATCAGGGGCTAACGTTTCCAAATCCTGCTGTAGGTTGTACGGTTGTTGATGAACACGGTAAAATACTTGCAATTGCTGCGCATCAAAAGGCAGGTGGCGCTCATGCCGAAGTCCTGGCGCTTCAACAGGCTTATGCAGTGCTGAATGAACATTCCGCTATCCTGGAACTGACTGACTCCTTCAAAATTCACAATTTTTTACTCGAATATCATAACCATTGTTTTGAAAAGTGTACTCTTTATGTGACACTTGAACCTTGCGCACACGTTGGCAAAACGCCATCATGTGCCGGATTGATCCAATCACTTGGTATTGAGAATGTAGTCATTGCGCATTCAGATCCGAATGACAAAGCTTCCGGCGGAGCGGAGCGTTTACGTAAAAGTGGTGTTTATGTTGAAGAGGGAGTATGTGAAGAGGAAGCACATGCATTGTTGCAGCCCTTTATAACGTGGCAGGCCAAAACTTATCTGACTTTTAAATGGGCACAAAGACTTGATGGAACGATTGACGGCGGAACCATTAGTGCATTGGAATCACGAATATTTGTACATAAGATGCGTTCCGTATCAGATTTACTTGTCATTGGCGGCAACACTGTTCGTGAGGATAGACCTACATTGGATGCCCGTCTTGTGAATGGAAAAGCCCCGGATATTTTGATTTTGTCGCACTTGACAGATTTTGATGAAACAATTCCGTTGTTTAGTGTGCCGGAACGAAATGTCTTTATTGATTCTACTTTAGAGCATATTTCAAACTATAAAAATGTTCTGATAGAAGGCGGGCCGGGTATGTTTGAATCCATCAAGACAGATGTTGACAGTTACCTCTGTTTTGTTGCACCGAAAAGCGGTGGTACAATACCGTTTACGAAAACAAAAGAAGATTTTAAAATTATACGTACCCTGTCAAGTGGTGACGATCAATTATTATGGATGAGATGAAAGGATCAATTACTTAATGGAAAAACAGGAAAAAATTGTATCGATGTTTGATGATATAGCATCGACATATGATAAAGCAAACCGTGTTATGAGTATGGGTGTCGATCGCAGCTGGCGAAAAAAAGGGTGTGATAAGGCATTCAGTTATTATGGGATAGATAAGATTGATATGATCGTCGATGTTGCATGCGGCACCGGTGATATGATGGATTATTGGAAACGACAGGCTCTATCTGGTGGAATTACTGTTGAGAAATTGGTCGGTGTAGATCCATCTGAAGGTATGGTCGGTGTAGCAAAAGAGAAATTTCCGGATTTTGAATTTAAAATTGCACCGGCAACAGCTATCCCTCTTGAAGATGTATCGGCAGATATGTTGAGTATTTCGTATGGTATCCGTAATGTGGTAGAACGTCAAAAGGGCCTGGAAGAGTTTAATCGTGTACTCAAACCCGGCGGTATGGTTGTTATTTTGGAGTTTATGAAAAATGAGCATCCCTCTTTGCTGGGTAAGTTTCGTGATTTTTATATGAACAGTGTTCTGCCAAAGATCGGCGGATTTATTTCCAAAAACAAAGAAGCATACGAATACCTTCCAAATTCCATCGAAGGATTTTTAACGGTTGCCAAAATGCATGAGGAACTTGAAGCAGCAGGATTTGAAGTCCTGTATACGGAAAGCTTTTCCATGGATATCTCTACACTGATCATTGCACATAAAAAATGATGAATCATCCTTTATCTGTTTCATCCCTTAACGAACAGATCAAGGCTCTTTTAGAAACGACGTTTCTTCATGTATATGTTGAAGGTGAACTCTCCCGCATCACCTATCACAACAGCGGACATATTTATTTCACACTCAAAGATGCCACTTCTGCAATCAGTTGCGTTATGTTTCGCGGTAATGCATCCAAACTTCGTTTTCGTCTGGAAGAGGGGTTAAAAGTTGTTCTTCAGGGAGCGATCACACTCTATAAACCCCG
>DAOWOG010000023.1 GCA_030642185.1 Helicobacteraceae bacterium
AATGTAGATTTAGACGATATATTGCGCAATATTTTCGGTGGCGGCGGTGGCGGCGGTGGCGGCGGTGGTTTCGGCGGCGGCGGTTCATTTGGCGGTGGCGGCGGCGGTTTCGGCGGTTCGGCGGCGGCGGTTTCGGCCAGCAGTCTATTAACCTTGATATTGAAGCAAGTGTGACGATACCGTTCAGTATTGCCGTACTGGGCGGTAAACATCATGTGACTTTGCGATCTGAAAGTTTTGATATTAAAATTCCTGCCGGGATTAAAAATGGAGAGAAACTGCGTGTACGGGGCAAAGGGAAATCAGCCAATGGCCAAAGCGGCGATCTCTACCTGCGTATCGAGGTGTCACCGAGTCCGGATTATATCCGTGAAGGTGACAACCTGGTCAAGAATTTTGATGTTGAGCTCGTTTCGGCGCTGTTTGGCGGAAAGGTCAAAGTCGATACGCTGGAGAAAGAGATTACCCTCAAAGTACCTCAAGATACAAAAAACGGACAGCGGTTCCGTGTCAAAGAGATGGGGGCGATGAACCGTAAAAGCAAACAGCGCGGTGATCTCTATCTTAAGGCCAATATCGTACTTCCGAAAGTTGAAGAACTTGATGAGGACCTTGTCGAGATGTTAAAAAGCAAATTGCCTTCATAGGGGGAGACAGTTATGATGCACCATTATGATGAACCGGTTTGTCTGATCAGTATCGTTGCGAAGATACTCAATATCCATCCGCAGACACTTCGTCAATATGAGCGTGAGAACCTGATCTGCCCGTCGCGTTCCGGTGGGCGTATCCGTCTCTACTCACAACGTGACATTGACAAGATCAAGCTGATTTTGCGTTTGACACGTGAACTGGGGGTTAATCTCGCCGGTGTGGATGTCGCACTGCGTCTTAAAGATCAGATGGAAACGATGGAAAAGGAGATTGCCGAGTTGCGTCATGCACTGGCCGTTGCCAAAAATGCAACAACCGTGCCGCCGGAAAAATCGCTTGTAACGACACGCAGTATCTATGAGATGGTGATTTTTGAAGATGATTAAGAAGGCTTTACTCTTTTAATCGTTCAATGTCAGCCCCTACCGCTTTCAGCTTTTTCTCCAGATTTTCATATCCGCGGTCAAGATGATAGATCCGGTGGACATCAGTTTCGCCTTCGGCAATCATGCCGGCAAGTACCAGTGCGCTTGATGCTCTCAGGTCTGTGGCCATGACATCCGCGCCAAAAAGTTGTGCGGGACCTTTGACAGTGGCGATATGACCGTTAAGTTTGATCTCGGCGCCCAGACGCTGCAACTCGCTCACATGCATGAAGCGGTTTTCAAAGAGACGCTCTTCAATGGTGCTAGTGCCCTCTGCCTGGGTTGCCAACGCTAAAAACTGTGCCTGCATATCGGTTGGAAATCCCGGATACTCCTGCGTTACGATATCAACTGCTTTAATCATTTCTGTCGGTATGATCGTAATGCTCTCTTCGTCAATTTCAAATGTAAATCCCATCTCAATGAGTTTCCCGATAACCGATTCAAGGTGATCAGGACGTACTTTTTCCACTTTCATGGTTGAACGGGTGATCGCAGCAGCACAAAGATAGGTACCGGCTTCAATGCGATCAGGAATCACGTCAAAAGGGTCAATCCTTATCAACCGTCTGTCAGTTCCATGTATGATCAACTCCGCAGTCCCGATGCCCTCAATCGCCACACCGTTGTTGTTTAAGACTTGGCAGAGCTGCACAACTTCAGGTTCACGCGCCGCATTGGTAAGAATGGTTTTTCCTTTGGCAAGTGCGGCTGCCATAATGATATTAGCCGTTCCGGTAACGGTGATCTTATCAAAGACGATGTGGGCCCCTTTAAGACCCCCCGGTGCTTCCGCTCTGACATACCCTCCGTGGATAGTGATGGCGGCACCCATCTGCTCGAGTGCTTTAAGATGCAGATCAATTGGGCGCTGACCGATGGCACAGCCGCCTGGAAGAGAAACTTCACAATGCCCAAAACGCGCGAGAAGCGGGCCGAGTACCAAAATGGAAGCACGCATTGTTTTGACAATGTCATAGGTGGCTTTGGTGTTGGTCAGACTGCGGGTGTCGACATCAACACTGTTACCCTGCATATTAAATGTGGCTCCAAGATTGTGAAGCAGTTTCAGCAGTGTTCTGATGTCTGCCACTGCCGGAATGTTGCCGATATGCACACTGCTGTTGGAGAGCAGTGTCATTGCGATCAACGGCAGTGCTGCATTTTTGGCACCGGATATCGTCACATTTCCCTTTAAAGGAGTAGGGCCCTGTATTTTTAAGTAGTCCATGGATGCCTCACGTGTAAAGTTGATGAGATTATAAAGCAAAATTGGTTAATCTATTGCAATAATTTATAAAAAGGTTTTGTGTGAGTGCAGCACTGGACAGATTAAAAAATTTAACGGCTAAAATTTCGAGCTATGAAGTGGCACGCAAAGAAAATACCAGGATTCTTGAGACACTTTTTAAGGAGCTTCATATCTCTGACAAGGTGTTGGAGTTCAATGATCTGTTTATGTTTAAAGCGATTAACCTTTCGGGTGTCTCATTAAGCGATGAAAGTCTTGGCGTGATCAAAGAGGGGAAATACCTTCAGATTATTGCGATCAAATACGAAAAAGATGCCAAGGTGAAAAATAAAAATATCTCATTGGGCTACTTCGGACGTGCAGAAAAAGTTGATCCGGAGCTGGTGATGCGTATCGTTACCTTTGTACTTCGTTGGCGGTTTGAAAAAAGTTTTATGACGCTGGAACATTACCATAAGATGATTGGAACGTTGAAGTCTGAAAAACAGGGGCTGTGATTGCTGATCTATTTTGATCTTGAGACAACCGGGCTTGAAAAAAATGATCGTATCTGTGCTGTCGGCTGTATAGCCGATGATGAAGGTACCGTAACAACGCAGAGTGAGTTGATCAAACCGCCTAAGAAGATACGTCCCGATGCAATGGCCGTCCATCATCTCACGAATGAAATGGTTAAAGAGGCACCACCGTTTCAAAAGAGCTCCCTGATCAAATGGCTTGAGAAGCATAACAATACCGACAATGTTCTGGTATCACATAACATTGAGTTTGATCTGATGATGCTGCAAAAAGAGGGTTTTGTCTGGCAGGGCGGAGTGATTGATACCCTGAAATGTACGAAGCATTTGATCAGAGAGATCGACAGATTCGCACTGCAATACCTTCGTTATGAATTGGGCCTTTATAAAACCGAGCGTGAAGGAGCCGAAAAACTGGGGATTTCATTACAGGCGCATAGCGCTTTGAGTGATGCCTTTCATGTCATGCTGCTTCATCACTATCTGCGGGATATGGCCAATGACGAGGAACTTCAGGAGTTAAGTCTGCAGCAGGCACTTGTCAATAAGCTGAATTTTGGAAAATACAAGGGCCAGTTCATTGAAGAGGTTGCGCTGCGCGATCCGGGTTATCTGGAATGGATGTTAAACAATATGTTCGATATGGATAGTGATCTGAGGTATAGTGTGAAGTATTATATGAAGGAAGTACGTTGAGGTGTCCATGAAGGTGAAACGTGAAAAAAACAGTCTGACCAAAAAGATCATTGCCGGAAAGTTTAAAGGTAAAATCCTGAAGCTTCCTTCAAAAGAGACGACCCGAAGTTCAAAGGCGATTGTCCTGGAATCGTTTTTTAATACTTTGCAGTTTGATATTATGGATGCGATATTTGTTGAACTTTTTTCGGGAAGCGGTTCGATTGGGCTTGAAGCGTTGAGCAGGGGCGCATCGAGGGTGGTTTTTATGGAACAGGACCGTGCTGCTTTAAAAGTATTGCGGGAAAATATCAATCAGACTGACTCCTCACGCTGTGAAGTGGTTGCGGGGGATACTTTCGCCAATATAGATCAGATCATTGCCCGATTGAAAAAACTGGATGAATCAGCTTATTTTTATATCGATCCTCCATTTTCGATTCGCGAGGGCCAAGAGGCGATTTACGACAAGATGCTCAGGCTCATTGCATCACTGCCGGAATCGGTGGTCAATATAATTGTAATTGAACATATGACAGGATTGGAACTTCCTGATGTATTGGGGCCGTTTACAATGCGTAAAAGCAAAAAATTCGGTAAAACCTCATTAAGCTACTTTGAAATGAAAGAACAACACTAACGCGGTATACTGCCGCAATTTATAGGTAATGGAAAATCATGGACTTTTGGAACCACATATATGATCAATTTGATCCCATAGCATTTACTGTTTTTTCTCTGCCGGTGCACTGGTACGGGATGATGTATGTTTTAGCCCTTCTCGGAGCGCTTGTCGCGGGAAAATATTATGTACAAAAGGAGAACATTGATCTTAAAAGCGTTAAGCTCGATGACTACTTTATCTGGATTGAAATAGGAATAATTCTTGGTGCCCGTTTGGGTTACATTCTTTTTTATGACCCCAATACATCATACTATCTTACCCATCCATGGCAGATGTTCAACCCGTTTAATCAGGAGGGCGAGTTTGTCGGTATTCGGGGGATGAGCTATTTTGGTGCTGTGATCGGCTGGTTCCTTGGTTCTTACTTTTTCTACAAACGTAAAAAAGTCAACTTTGGACGCTTGATGGACATTGTGGCCGTTGCCGTCCCGGTAGGTTATATTTTTGGCCGTATCGGCAACTTCTTAAATCAGGAGCTCATTGGCCGCGTAACCGATGTCCCATGGGGGATCTATGTTAACGGCGTTCTTCGCCATCCGTCACAGCTTTACGAAGCGGTACTTGAAGGTTTAGTCGTATTTATCGTTATTTTTCTCTACCGAAAGTACAAACGTTTCGAGGGAGAACTGATCTTGCTGTACGGGTTTATGTATGGCCTGATGCGTTTTACAGCTGAATTCTGGCGCGAACCCGATCCGCAGCTCGGGTTTATCTGCTGCGGCTGGTTGACAATGGGCCAACTCTTTGGCGGAGCGATGATGTTAACAGCCGTCGTGCTCTGGGTTTATTTTAACGGGAAAAGTAAGGGTAAACTCAATAGCCGTTAAGAAGTTTTGTCTTTATAAAAATCCAATATATCATCATCCAGAATACGCTTACTCAGTTCCTGGATGATCTCATAGCCACAGGCACCCATCAGCTTTTTGTCTTTGTTTCATAAAGGTCCTTGCGCTGTTCGATCAGTTTTAACAGTGCCATAAAAAAGGCGGTAATGGCCGGTCCAAGGATCATTCCCCAGAAACCGAAGGTTGTCAGTCCGGCAATGATCGCAAAGAAAATAAGCAGTTCATTTATCTTGGTCTGGGATTTTATCAGCCGTATATGGATCTCTTTGATAATCATCGGTTTCACAAAAGTATCGGCAATGATGGAGATGACAATAATTGAATAGAGTGCAATAAAGATGGCATTGCCAATATGTCCAAGTGCCACTTCATAGATCATAAACGGAAGCCACATCAGTACGCCCCCTACTACAGGGAGAAGAGACGCAAAACCGTACATAATCCCAAAAAGAAGGCCGTTATAGCCCATAAAAGAGACGGCGATCCCAAAGAGCGCCCCCTCAAGTACAGCAGTTGCAATGATGGAATAGAAAACAACATTCATCACAGAAGAGAGTTCCAGGCCGAGCAGCGCCGTATCCTGAGACGGAAGCTGAATGACTTTTTTGATAAAACGGTAAATTGTTTTGCCGTGGTACTGAGCAAAAAAGTAAAAAATGATGATAAACATTGAGCTTTTGACAAACTTGGCACTGTAGCTGCCGACGGTGGTTGCAATGACCAGGGCTTTTGCTGCAATAGAACTGATCTGGACCTGCTCGAGCGCATCATTGAGATAGGGTTTAAACGACTCCAGCAGAGCAGGGGACTCGGCGATCCATCCCTTAATGGTGGTATACATTTTTTCAATGATTGCCGGATCAAGTGTATTGAGTTTTAACGTGAGGGTTGTTAAAAAGTATCCCAGCGGTGCAAAGATAAGGGCTGCAAGAAGCACACTTGAAAGCAGAGCAGCGACCAGGGCTGAACGTGTCAACTGTTCCAGCTTACTCTGGATATTGGATGTTGAAATAGCCAACAGTGCTGCGATGATAATACTGATTAAAAACGGCTCATAGAGCAGGTACATCCAATAAGAAGCTGCCAGAAACAGCAGGGCTATAAAATATTGCGGTTTCATTTGAAGAGACTTTCCTGCTGTGAAGGCAATGTAAATTTAAGAATTTCGTAGGTCTTGGGTGTAGCGATACGACCGCGCGCCGTGCGTTCCAGGAAACCGTTTGCCAACAGGTAGGGTTCGAGGACATCTTCCACTGTTCCCTCATCTTCACTCAGTGCAGCGGCAATGGTGCTTAGCCCCATAGCACGGCCTTTGGCGTGAACAAGCAGTTCAAGCAGCCGTACATCCATCTCATCAAAACCATGCGCATTGATACCCAGTTCGTTGAGCGCGAACTGCGTACGTTGGTGAACGATCTCATCCTCATCTGCAACATCGGCAAAATCACGCACCCGTTTTAGAAGGCGCAGGGCAATACGCGGTGTGCCGCGTGAACGGCGGGCGATTTCAAACGAGGCATTTTTTTCAATCGGTTTACTCAGCTTTTTAGAAGCCAGTTCAACAATACGCGAGAGCTCATCATTCGTATAGAAATTCATGCGAAAGCTCATCCCGAAACGGTCGCGAAGGGGATTGGAAAGCATACCGGCACGCGTGGTGGCACCGATCAATGTAAAACGCGGCAGATCAATTTTGACCGTTTGAGCCGCCGGTCCGCTGCCGATGATAATATCAAGACGGAAATCTTCCATGGAAGGGTAGAGTATCTCTTCGACGGCAGGCGAAAGCCGGTGGATCTCATCGATAAAGAGAATATCACCCTCTTCAAGGTTCGTCAAAATGGCGGCCAGATCACCGCTCTTTTCGATCATCGGTGCGGCAGTTACCTTGATGTTGGTTCCCATCTCATTGGCGATAATAAGTGCGAGTGTCGTTTTTCCAAGACCGGGAGGTCCGTAAAACAGGACATGATCGAGCGATTCGGCACGTTTTTTGCTTGCCTCGATAAAGACACCGAGATTTTTCTTGATCTTTTCCTGACCGATATAATCACTCCAGCCATCGGGACGAAGTGTATTTTCAACGACTTCATCCGCACTGAATTTTTCAATTTCTACCATTCGTTCCATCGACTTGTTTACTCTTTTCTCATCATGTTAATACGTATGCATTTCATCCGGAAATGCACGGGATTCAACTTCAGTTTTATAATGCAGCACCGCATCTTTGACCAGGGTTGCTCCATCAAGATATTTTTTGACAAATTTTGGCGTAAAGTCTTCAAACAGCCCCAGCATATCGGAGAAAACAAGGACCTGACCATCGACACCGCTGCCGGCACCGATCCCAATGAGCGGTACGGAAATATCTTGTGCCACTTTTGTAGCGACATCGGCTTTCACCCCTTCTATGACAATACAGAAGGCACCGGCTTTTTCGATAGCCTGGGCATCACGGATCAGCTGCCTGGCCTGGGTTTCATCTTTGCCTTTGACTTTGTATCCGCCCTCGGAACGTACGGATTGCGGCAGCAGGCCGATATGACCGCATACGGCAATGCCGTTGTCCACCAGATGTGTGATCATCGCTGCTTTTGCTTCTCCGCCTTCGATCTTCACAGCATCGGCTGCACTTTGTTGAAAGACTTTAATGGCGTTTTCCAGTGCTTTATCATTAGTAGTGTAGGTACCAAAAGGCATATCAGCGATGATAAAACTGTTGGGCGCTCCCTGACAGACCGCCTGAGTATGGTAGATCATTTGCTCAAGGGTGGCACTGAGTGTATCGGGCTTTCCGGCAAAACTCATATTAAGACTGTCACCGACAAGGATCATGTCGGCAATGGGGTCAAAAAGTTTGGCAAAAAGGGCATCATACGCTGTGATCATCGTCAAGGGACGTTCGTTCTTGGCTTTTTGGATGCTGGTGACGGTGAGTTTTTTTGTCATCTCTGTCTCATGTATTGTAAGTTATCGCGATTTTATCGAAAAATGGTACAATTTCGGTTAAATATTGCAGATTAGATGATGGTTGTCAATCCGGCAGCTAATTCAGAACTCAACTTTTGGAGATCGATTGAAACAATTGGTAGGATATATCACTTCAGGCTATCCTGAAAAAGCTTTTACGGTTGACCTGGCCCTGGCCCTGGGTGAAAACGGTGTTGACAGCATCGAACTCGGTGTTCCCTTTTCCGATCCGGTTGCAGATGGTCCTGTGATTGAAAAAGCAAATTTCAATGCTCTTAAAAACGGATTTAAATTTCAGGATGTACTTGACATTTCGGCAGAAGTAGCCAAAAAAGTAGACACCCTGTGGATGGGCTATTTTAATCCGTTTTATCAGTACGGGATGGAACCTTTGCTGCAACAGGCAAACTCACTCGGAATAAGCGGCATGATTATTCCCGATGTTCCGCATGAAGAAGCGCTTGCCTATGATGCACTGTTTCGTCAAAACAGTGTTGCAAACATTACATTTGTTGCACCTACCGATACAGATGAACGTATTAAAACTATTGTTACCGATGCGCAAAAGTTTATCTATCTTGTCGCCTATGCGGGAATTACCGGTGCAGGAAAAAGTGAAGATCTTCAGCCTGTGATCACATCGATAAAATCCTACACTGAGACACCGATATATGTTGGTTTTGGGGTGAATGAGCAGACAGCTAAAGAGAAAGCAAGAGGAGTTGACGGGGTGATCGTCGGTTCGGCATTTATCAACATTCTGCTGCAGGAAGACCTGAGTTATTCTCAAAAAATCACACAGTGTTCAGAACTTGCCCGAACCATCAAATCAAAAATAAACGAATAATCTGCTATAATTTTTTTCATATATCAGGCAGTTATCTGCTTGATCCTACCCAATTGGGGCTGACCTGGTTTCGACGGGAGCAGGCCGCTTTTGGTTGCATGCCGGACTGAGCAATTCCGTTACGCGGCTCATTTTTGTTTAAACGCAAACAACACTAATTACCGCCCAGCTTACGCAGTAGCGTAAGTTTTAACCCCTCGCAAGAGGTGGGCTGCTTCACTTGCGGATTCTAAATAAGCAAGATCTTGAAGTATAACCCTTTATTTAGATATATTTTACGTCTGTCTCAGCGTAAAAAGAATCCTGAGGCTCGTTTGGTCTAGCTTTGCAAGTTGTGTGAAGTCCAAATTAAACTAAACAACTTCTCTAAGCATGTAGACGCCATTAGTAGCCCGTTTTCGGACTGGAGTTCGATTCTCCACAGCTCCACCAA
>DAOWOG010000224.1 GCA_030642185.1 Helicobacteraceae bacterium
GGGAAACAACAGCGGAAACAATACCCCGAGTATGCAACCGGCAATCAATATCAACCCGCCTAAGGCTGTATACATCCCCAAGCCGGTGCGAATCGTTTCATCAACTTTTGCAAAATCTTTTTTACCGAGGTAAAGAACAATGTAGCGACCGGTACTTGCCCGCACACCCAGATCAAGAACCCCCATATAACCTGTCAGAACAGTCAGAATCTGCCAGATACCATACTGGGTCTGACCCAAGGTGTGGATAATAAAAGGCGACAGGAAGAACATAACCACAAGGTTGCTTCCATGTCCGACCCAGTTTGCTACCAGATTACGGGCTATAACTTTTGCACTAGTCATTATAAAATTGTTTTTCTGTCGACTCTTACAACATATGATGGGCTTGGATACTCATAAAATCAAAACCTTGAAATTTTTCTTGTCCACGGAATACATTGTGGCAAAATATTGAAATAAATTTAATGATTTGCACTTTATCATAAATAAAATCATATTAAAATAATTTATAAAAAAACATCACCACTAAGGTCACGGCATGACCTCCCCAGCTGAAGGCTAGATTGCGTAGGTGAATACGAACACTCATATAAGATCAGAATCTTTTTTTTCGAACGCAGATAAGAGCGGATAACTACAGATAAAGGCTGAAAAACTAAAAATCTCTTTGGGTTAAAATCTTTAACCGCTTAGTTTGTTTTGGTTTATATCTGCGTTCATCTGTATTCATCTGCGTTCGATAATGTTTTTGAACTACCTCAAAACCTTTTTTTCCGAACGCAGATAAAAACAGATAAGGTCTGACTGTTAAACCAAAACAGAAATCCAGTCTTTGTCCTTTATTTATGACTTCATCCGTCTTTATCAGATTTTCATCCTGTCAAAAAAAAGCTAGCCTTCCTTGACCCGATACACCCCGTGATGCGCTTCGGTATCGGCACGATGGGCCTTGAGATCGGCAGCGACAGCATCAATTTTGCCACTCAGTCGCTTATCAGTTGCCTTGAGGTCGGAAGCGACAGCATCAATTTTACCACTCAGTCGCTTATCAGTTGCCTTGAGATCGGTGGCAACAGCATCTATTTTACCACTCAGCCGCTTATCAGTTGCCTTGAGATCGGAAGCGACAGCATCTATTTTACCGTTTAATGTGCTGATCATAAAAGTATTGTGCTCAATTTTTTCATTCAGTTGATCGAATTTCCTGTCAATTTTTTGATCGAGAGCAGCGTGCCCGTCCAGAACCAGATCAAATTTACTGTCTATACTTTCAAGAATCACCTGAAGATGATCTTTTTCCATAATATTCCTCCTTAAAAAAATCTTAGACTGAGGTTAGAATCTAACCCAAAACCAGTCATTATCCTTTTTTTTCGAACGCAGATAAAAGCGGATAACTGCGGATGAAAAACTTAAAATCAGAATCTTTTTTGGGGTTAAAACCTTTTAGTTCTTAAAATCATTATTTCAATCGTTATCTGCGTTTATCTGTATTCATCTGCGTTCGATAATGTTTTTGAACTGCGCTGATACAACACCTGCCCGACCCGATGAATGTGAGCTTCTAATTCAGGGTGATTTAGCAAATGAAAAACCGAAAGATCAATCATATAAGGCAACAGCAAATTGTCAAGCGCATCAGCAATTACAGAACAGCACTGCCGATCAAGATGTTTTCCAAATAAAGTCAGATCAATATCTGAACCCGGACGAGCAGTCCCTTTCGCTCGCGAACCGTACAGAACTGCTTTGTCGATTTCTTCAAAATTTTCGAACACTTTCTGAAGTTTTTCTATTGTACAGTCACTCAAACCATATTTCATAGTGCAGACGAATCCTTAGCGGCAAGAGCAGTAAAGGCTTTGTCCATAGCCGTGAAAGCTGGATAAAATCGGTTCAGAATATCTTCGGCAATGGTTTCAGCGGTATCAATATTATAGGTGTGCGAACTGAGATTACGCGCCCTGATCATATCCATCCAAATTTCGCCGGCACCGATCAATTCATTTTTAAAAGCGATACGAGTCGCATCTTTTGAACCAACAATATCGACAAACCCCTGTTCTTCAAGATAATCTTTCAACACATTCCAAGCTAGTTCATGAGTAAACTCAAAACTTTGAATGAGCCCCTGCTTTTCCAGCTTGGACAATGGTCGTGACATTGCCAACTCAACTGCGTCTGTAATTGTTTGTAAGGCATGCTGAAAATTAGCAAAACGCTGTTTCCAACGGATATCGATATCCATGAGAATTAACTCCATAAACTGTATATATTACAACTATCTAAAACCTTTTTTTCGAACGCAGATAAGAGCGGATAACTGCGGATAAAGGCTGATGTTAAATCAAAATCAGAACCCAGACGTTGATCTTTGTTTAAGCCCTCAATCTAATTTTATCAGATTTTCATCCTGTCAAAAAAAGGTCTTAATGTTTTTGACGAAATCAACACGGATAAGGTCTGATGTTAGAATGCCAAGATTCTGCGTTTTACTTCCACTCTTTCTTCACCAAAATTAATCAGCAAACCCACTGAAACTTTGGTTGCCGCAAGATAGTTGACCAACTGCACTTCGTGAATAGCAGACAACCTGCGTACTGCTTTCAATTCGACTATAACATTCGTCTCGACCAAAGCGTCCGCAACGTAACATCCTACGAGATGGTCGCCATAAAACACTTCGATTGCTTTTTGAAATTCAGCATTAATGCCTGTTTTTTCAAACTCAACGGATAGACACTTTTCGTAAACACTTTCCAGAAACCCTGATCCCATCGTATTGTAAACACGGTAAGCACAACCGATGATCTTTTTAGTCAGATCTGAATGATCCATACTCCCCTCTCAAATTTTTGACCTTCCATCAGCAGTTATCAGATTTTCATCCTGTCAGAAAGACCTTTAAAAACCTTCTTTTGACGGGATAAAGGCGGATAAGGTCTGATGTTAAAATCTAAACCATACAAGACCTTATTCGTTAGGGTTAAAACCTAAATCTTTTATCTCTCGCTCCATTGACGAATTCGATGCCCCATTTCATCGTTGATCAAAAATCGTCCATTTCGGTAGTCTTCCAAACATCGGTCAACCATTCGTTCAAAAGTAAGCTCGCAAAGAATTTTTTCCTATGAAGCATCTTCTGGCTGTAATTGAATAATGCTATGTATTTTTTCTTTGACTGTCAGCATGGTTGCTCTTTTTTTTGAATGACTTACGATTTAACCCGGAACTCTACAGTAGTGCTCAATCCGAAAATTTCGTCAAAAGGCTCCCTTGATTTTCCAGAAGAAGATTCAATTTGTGATTGATGTCTTCAACGACAGTTATCACGAACTCATCATTGATTTCTGTTTCACTGATAAAAATGTTCTCTTCTCTGAAAAAATCAGTGATTTTACACTGAGCCATCTTTCTCCTTTTGCCTTGCATCTCGATCCCCGCAGTTCATAGCACCTGACTTTTGTTTTAATCCGCTGTTATCAGATTTTCATCCTGTCAAAAAAAGGCCTTAAAGCTTTCGACGGGATAAAGGCGGATAAGATCTGATGGTAAATCAAAATCAAAGCCCAGACATTGATCTTTGTTTAAGCCTTCATCCGATTTTATCAGATTTTTAGGCTCTATTTCAGATCGTGTGGGTAAAAGTATTTCATTTTCCGATTTCACATTATAACTCAACCACTATATCTTGTGGTGAATGGTGAAGTTGGAAGATGCGTAAGTTTGCCAACAACC